>JACQPQ010000018.1 GCA_016207405.1 Gammaproteobacteria bacterium
ACATAATGTGGAAGATGGTTTGCCAGGTATTTTTTTGTTGTCTTTGCGAGCGTCCCAAGCGACGTAGAATTTTTCTTGAAAAAATTCAGGATGCATTTTTAGCGTACAGGAGACAGGATGTCGACTGTGCGCGGCCAGAAAAATTCAAGGAAGCGCAAGGACAAAAGCGAGCAGCAGACATCAAAAAAATACCTGGCAAACCATCAATAAGAAGGAAAGCGGTTATATTCAAAAGTGTTGAAATCCTTTTTGAGAGATGTGAAAAGGTTCCCCGGAAGCATGAATAACCTTTACCCCGCCTAGAGAGGCAGTCACTTCTCCAATAAGCGTTAATGGACAATCCATAGAATCTGTCAATGTGTGCACAAGAGGAATGTTATGAGGAGGCACCGTGAAAAGGAGCTCATAATCCCCTCCCGAGAAAAGCGCCAACGACCCACACGCTTCTTCTGTGACGGTCGCTTTCAGTGTCGAGGAAATGGGAAGGTTCTCCATAATTAAAGTAGCCTCCACTCCGCTTGCCATAGCTAAGTGTTCCATATCCAGAATCAAACCATCTGAAATATCTATCGCAGCAGAAGCTACCCCTCGCAAAGCTTTTCCAAGCGCAAGACGAGGCGTTGGCGAGTAATACGCATTGAAAAAAGGAGGGGTGAGTGGTTCGCCTTTTTGAATCAAATTGAATGCATGCCCCGCATTGCCCAAAGTCCCCGAAACATAAATTTTATCTCCAACCGCCGCACCACTTCTTGATAGAAAACGGCCGCTAGGCACAAGACCTAATACTTGTGTCGCAATGCATAAGGGACCACGGGAAAGGTTTCCACCCACTAAATCGAGAGGATAGGTATCGGCTATCTCAAATAAGCCTTGGCTAAAGGAAAGTAGCCATTCAGGGAATGCTTCCGGTAGCGTAAGATTTAAAGTAAACCAGGCCGGATCTGCCCCCATTGCAGCTAAATCAGAAAGACTCGTTGTGAGTGCTTTATGGCCAATCGAGCGAGGGGGCGCCTCTCTTGGAAAATGAACGCTTTCAACAAGGGTATCTGTTGAAACAACCAGCTCAAATCCTAATGGAACCCGAACAACCGCCGCATCGTCTCCTATGCCTTTTACAACATCCGTTCGCTTGGGCGTGCGCGTAAAATAGCGGCGAATAATCGTAAATTCATCCATACTGGTTTTTTTTAACCTTATCCAAGACGGCATTGATGTATTTATAACTATCCGCTCCTGCAAAGGATTTGGCTAATTCTACCGCTTCGTCGATCACGGTATGAGGAGGAACTTGCCCTTCCAAAAGTTCATAGGCCCCTATTCGCAGAATAAAAAACTCCAGAAGGTCAAGTTGTGAAAGCGGACGGTCAACTGCCGGCGTTAACACTGCATCGATTTTATCTAAACACTGTGGAATCGAGTGGAAGAGCTGCCGAAAATAGGGCATATCCACGCCCTGTCCTTTCTTTGTAAATTCTGGGTTACTGGCGATATGATTTTCAACCTCAGGTAAACTCTCGCGAGAAAGTTGCCATTGGTATAAAGCTTGGAGAGCTAGAGATCTTGCTTGGTGTCGTCGTGAGGATTTCATGCAACCTTAAAATCAATGCCCTGCGCGAGTGGAAGGGCTCCCCCCCAGTTGATGGCGACTGTTTGCCGACGCATGTAGGCTTTCCAGGCATCACTTCCCGCTTCTCGCCCTCCGCCTGTTTCCTTTTCCCCTCCAAAAGCGCCCCCAATTTCAGCACCGGATGTTCCCGTATTGATGTTTGCAAGGCCGCAATCACTCCCCAAACTCGATAAAAATTGTTCAACATGGCGGAGATCATTTGAAAAAAGCGCAGAAGAAAGCCCCTGCCGCACATTATTTTGCATGTGAATGGCTTCGTCAAAACTTCGATAGGGCATGACGTACAAAATGGGTGCAAAGGTTTCTTCTTGAACTACATCCCAGTTGGGCTCTGCACGTACCAAGGTGGGTTCCACAAAGAATCCCGACCGCTGAAGCGACTTTCCTCCAAACACAATTTGTCCACCTAAGGATTTTATACGTGCAATGACTTTTAGATAGGCGCGACGAGCGTCCTCATCAATGAGGGGCCCCATTAAAATCCCCTCTTCTAAAGGATTGCCTATAGCGACTTGACTAAACGCATGCCGTAACTCATCGAGTAAACGTTCATGGTGGCGCTCATGCACATACAACCGGCGAGTGCTTGTACACCGTTGCCCGGCGGTTCCGACTGCTCCAAATAAAATAGCTCGAACAGCCAAAGAGAGATCGGCCGTTTCATCCACAATAACGGCATTGTTCCCACTCATCTCGAGGAGGGTTCTGCCCAACCGCTTAGAAACAACTTCATGAATATGTTGCCCCACTTGCGTCGATCCCGTAAAGGAAACAAGGGGGATCTGAGTGTCTTCAATGAAATGCTCAGACAGGGCGCGATTTTCTGGAATAAACAAAGAAAACACGCTGTGGTGATCTAATTCCTGCATCGCCTGATTACAGATATTCTGAACAGCAATCGCACATAAAGGTACTTTGCTGGAAGGCTTCCACAGCGTGATGTTCCCACACACGGCGCCTATAAAAGCATTCCATGCCCAAACCGCTACAGGGAAGTTGAATGCTGTGACAACGCCCACAATTCCTAAGGGATGCCATTGTTCATAAAGACGGTGAAACGGTCTTTCTGAAGGGAAGTTCTTCCCCCCGAAACTCCTAGAAAGGCCCACTGCAAATTCAGCCATATCGATCATTTCTTGTACTTCACCCAACCCCTCGGCTTTTATCTTCCCCATTTCTAAAGAAACCAAACTTCCAAGCGCTTCTTTATGAACTTTGAGTAACTCGCCTATCCTTCCTACCAAAGTTCCTCGAAGAGGTGCGGGCGTCATGGCCCATTTTTGGGAAAAATTTTGAGCTTTTTGAAGAATGGTTTCGTAATCTTTTAAAGTTGCAAGTTGGACGCGGCCTATGACAGACGCTTCTGCCGGGTTGACACTCTCTAGTGTTTTGGGGGAGCTTGCAACCCAAGCCCCTTCGCCATAACACCCTCCTTGCGAAAGAGCCTGGATATGAAGTGAATCAAGAAATTTCATGGCGCAGCATAATACTGTCCAAATGGGTTGGCTAGAAAATCAGACAGCGCAATGTCTTCCTGCTTCACAAACCCTTTTGGAATATTTTTACAATGCGCCAGATGGTCTAAAACCCCACAGACTCCTGCGGCTGTTGTCACTTGGATAGCGGACCATGTCATGTCTTCTATGGAGTGGGGGTAAATTTTTCTAGCAAAAGTTTCTTCCATCAACTTACCGCCTTTCTGCCCCGTTACCGAAACAAAAATAAGCACAACATCCTGTAAAGTTTGAGGAATGGCATTTTCCAAAATGACTTTCAACGTATCGCGATTGTGGTTCAGTTTGAGATCGTTCATCAAAAACTGAGCTTTTTCGCAGTGTCCTGGGTAACGAATAGTTTTGTAATTCATCGTTTTGACACGACCCTGATGCGTTTTGGCCAATGTCCCACAGCCTCCCGATGTATTAAACGCTTCATATAACACGCCATCCAAAACAATAGTTTCATATCCTTCCAAGGGTTGAAGGGTTGTCATTTCGCCACTTTCTATGCCATAACACGCGTTCCCGTATTCATTGATGAGACCATCCGTGGACCACGTCAGAGAATATTTGAGTGCATTGCTTGGGTTTTGCGGCAGCGCCCCCACGCGCATTTTGACCGTATCAATGCTCTCAAAGTTTTGGATGAGCGCGTTGGCGGCGATACTAATAAACCCTGGGGCCAATCCACACTGAGGCATAAAAATGGTATCGGCGTCGGCAGATAAGGCTTGAATAACTTTGGCCGCTTCTACGTCTTCTGTTAAATCAAAATAATGAAGATGGTATCGTTTAGCCATTCGAGCCACACTCGCGGAACAATGGTAAGGAAGACAGGAAATAACGGTGTCGACAGGAAACGTCGTGAGCGCTTTCGCCATGCCTTCTTCATTTCTCGCATCCAGTGGCAGAGCCGTGAGTAAAAATCTTTGTGTAAGACGCTGTATGGCTTGTGTTTCGGGATGGAGATCTGCGATCGTGACACGATAATTAGCGCAAGAGGATAACATCGTGGCAACCAAAGTTCCTATTTTACCTGCTCCAAGTATCAATACATTTTTCATTTTAAGAATGCTAGCATGGGCGAGTAAACTCGAGCAAACAGTATGGACTTGGGACTACGCAACAAAGTGATTTGGATTAGTGCGGGGAGCAAAGGGCTCGGTTTTGGCATTGCCCGTGCTGTGGCAGGAGAGGGCGCTCGTGTGGGGATAGGTAGCCGCAACCCTGAACACATGAAGAGTGCGGAACTCCGTTTAAAGAGTGAGGGAGGAGAAGTCTTTTCTGCAACTTTAGATATGCGCCATGCCAGCTCCATCCACGCATGGTGTCAATCCGCCATTACCCATTTTGGCCGAGTGGATGGCTTGGTCGTTAACGCAGGCGGGCCCCCGGTTGGGCAATTCAATGATTTTGAAGACAAAGACTGGCAAAGCGCTTTTGAACTCACGCTTTTGTCAGCAGTGCGCTTGATTCGGGAAACACTTCCCGCCTTTCTAAAACAAGGAAAAGGCAGCATTCTGACGATTACTTCTTCTTCGGTGAAAGAACCTATTGATCACCTTCTTCTTTCTAACGTATTTCGATCGGGGGTTGCTAGTCTTGTCAAAAGCCTTAGTCTAGATTTGGCAAAAGAACGCATTCGAGTTAATAATATTATTCCAGGGCGGATTGATACGGACCGCGTACAAACACTCGATGCGCTCGCGGCACATAAAAAAGGAATGGATGTTCTTGAATACCGAAAACAGCAACAAGAAAACATTCCCCTCGGTCGGTTCGGCACAATAGATGAATTTGGAAAAGCCGCTGCTTTTCTGCTATCGGATGCGGCAAGTTATATTACGGGGGCATCCCTTGTTGTCGATGGCGGAAAAATTAGGGCGGTGTATTAAGCAAGCACCAGTAAATACTTATGCCTTTTTACTTGTTCTTTGTTCCATTTTCTGTGTTGCAAAAAGAGGTACATAGCCCTGCTATGCGCCTCTTTTTGCGCCTTGAAAATGGAACAAATCACTGCGTAAAAAATCACAAGTATTTACTGGTGCTTGCTTAGAAGATTTCTCGTAACGTAAGCGAACAGGACGTTCGCTCTTACCCTCTCTCTCGGCAAGCGGGTCCAAGCTTGCCCCCTCTCTCTTACAAAAAGGGACTTTTTATGAAACCTTCTCAAATTTCTTTGCTCTGTACTCTCTGTTTGCTTTTCCTCTTCGGCTGTCTCGACCAGAGCAAGCTGGCACAGCTTCAAGAAGATGAGGATAAAGACGCAGCAACCGGAAAAGAAAAGCCTATTCCGAGACCTGAGTTTGAGAAACCTGTCAGGGCACTGATTTCTGAAACGTGGAAAGCACATCAGGAAGAAGCGCCCGCCGAAATCAGTCTCTGGCAATTGTTTGCCTTTCTGGAACCGAGACTCACTCCGGAAGGAAAACAGGCCTTACTCAACCGAGGGCATATTTGCCTAAAAAAGGGATCTGCTGAAGGAGGAAGTTTTTCGAACCGAGGAAAACCCATCCTTCACATGACGGTGCAACTGGATACCGAAGAACTGGAAATGGACGTTCCCGCCGTCTTAAGCGGAACCTATCTTTCCTTTGAAAAGGAGTGTCGGTTTACCTTTGATGATGCTTGCTCGGTCAAAGTGTGTCGAAACGCATGGTACTTAAGACTGTGCACGAAGATACAAAAAGTAGAGGCAACTCAAATGTCTCTCTATCTTCAGCTCAAAGACACCGATGATTTGTATTACTCCTTTGAGCAGAGGACCAAATGAACGTAGGGTTCACCTCAAGAGTTCCGATCCCGCGGCTTGTTCGCGGGATCGGCCCAAAAGAATGAAATTTTTCCAAGTTCAGAAAAATCAGCCTCATAGTGGCCGGGGCCTCCTCGATAAATTCCACCCAATGCCCCTGTGATTAGAATTTGGTTTTCGGATATTACCCATCCTCGCCCTATCACTGCATTTGCCAGCCAAAACGCGGCTAACTTAGGATCGCTTTTCATCGCATCCTCTCCACGCCCCGTGAGAACCGCCTTACCTTCTTTTTTAAGTTCCACTTTAAGCGTTTTAAGCGCCTGGTTTTTATCCCCCTGCCTCCCAACAATAAAAAGATCGGAACCTACGTTAGAAGCGATCATGTCGATGGCGGTTATTTTCATAACCTCTTTAAATCGAAGGCTAGGAAGTTCTATGATAGGAACAATGGCTTTTACCTTACTCATCCACTCTTCTTGGGTGGCGAGCGCCGTATGAATGGGCACCCCAACCACAAAACCAATTTCCATTTCAATCGCCCGTTCTTTTTGTTGCCCAAGTGCCAATATGAGATTTTCTTCTGCAGTTTTTTTTCCAGAGTTGAGCAAGACGCCCACAACGGGTGTGGAAATACCTAATACAGTTTGAGCAAGTTTTGATGTCAACCCTAACTTAAACCCAGCAATGTCTTTTTGCCCCACAAATATTTTTTGAACCTGATAGGCTTCTTCTTCTCTTAAAGCGGTTATCTTAGACAAAAGAGGAAAATCCTGGTTTTGCCTTTCTGCTTGAATAAGCATTTCTGCAAGTTCTCTGGGTGTTTTTATCTCTGCTAAAGAGGAGAAAGCTAAAAATAAACAGCTTACAAGAATGGCTTGAAAAGCAATTTTCATATATTTTTTTATGGTAACATACTCTGTGAAAAACATGTTCAACATAAAACGCACATTGCAACCGCTATGGGTTGTACTTCTCTTTGTTATTCTAACAGCCTGCTCGCATTCACCTTTTTCACTGGTTTATAAAATAGAACAAGAGCAGGGTAACTTCATTAAACCTGAGCTTCTTCAAAATATAAAAGTTGGGATGAGTACAGAACAGGTGCATTATCTTTTGGGTTCCCCTGCAATTGTAGACACCTTTCACCCAGAAATATGGCATTACGTCTATACGTCTTCGAAAGTGGGCAAAAAACAAAGGGTTAGACGAGTTTCTCTTTCTTTTAAAGACAATGCGCTTATAAAAATAGAAGAATATGGCTGATAAACATGAAAGCTTCGACTGTTGTTGTGTCGTGCTTTGTACTGTACCGTCCAAATTTGATGTGAAAAATCTTGCCTCTCATCTTGTCGGACAACATTTAGCCGCCTGTGTGAATATTATTCCCAAGATTCATTCTATCTACACGTGGAAAGGAAAAATTGAAAACGACGACGAACAGTTATTAATTATAAAAACCACAAAAGCTTGTTTCTCATCCCTTGTTCGCGAAATTCGAGCGCAACATCCTTATAAGGTTCCTGAAATTATAGCCTTACCAATCTCCGAAGGATGGCCGGATTACCTGCAATGGTTACGCCACTCCTGCTTAGGGCCTGTAAAAGAATAACTTTTCTTTTACAGGCCCTTAATCAAACAATGCCAATAACTCGTTTAAATATCGATGTCCTCGTAGTGTTGGGCAAATCCATTTTTTATCTGGCTTTATGAGCCCCCTTTCTATCGCTTGGGAAAGCGACTTTTCAATATATTTGTATGAGAGCCCCGTTCGTTCTTCAAAATCTTGAATGGAAACACCCTGGATTAATCGCAACCCATTCATCATAAACTCGGTTGCTTTTTGCAGATCAGTTAATCTTTCCTCTTGCGCTATCTTTTTACGCTGCCGCATATATAGAGTTGGATGTCGAATTTTACTTATCCGATGGACGACCCGTGCGCCTTCTTCTGAGAAAGATAACTTGCTATGTGCCCCCGCCCCAATTCCAAGGTAATCTCCAAACTGCCAATAATTGAGATTATGCTGGCAGAAAAACCCTGGCTTGCTATAGGCTGAAATCTCATACCTCACAAACCCGTTCTTTGAAAACTCAGAGAAGCCCGCTTGTTCACTATTCTCTAATACCCCCTCAGCCGGTAAAACAGGTGGATGGCGATAAAAAAATGTGTTGGGTTCTAGGGTTAATTCATACCAAGAAATATGAGTGGGACTTAAAGATAGCGCCTGTCGAATATCGGAAACGGCATCACGAGTCGACTGCCCAGGCAACCCATACATGAGGTCAATATTGATGTTGGAAAACCCGTCTCGACGCGCCTCCTCTACGGCTCGAATCGCATCAAGCCTGCCATGAATACGCCCAAGTTTTTTTAATTGTTCCTCCTCAAAACTTTGTACACCTATTGATAACCGATTGACCCCTGCCTGGCGAAATTCTGAAAAACGGGATTCATCCAGTGTTCCTGGATTAGCTTCTAGAGTTATTTCACTCTCCTCCTGCACAGTAAAAATGCGTTTAATATGCTCTAAAAGACAAGCAATCGCGCTCGGCGAAAAAAGACTGGGCGTCCCTCCGCCGATAAAAACACTGTGAATCATTCGGCCTTCTACTTTTGGATAATCTGTCTCTAAATCTTCCAAGAGCGCCTGAATATAGGCCTTTTCAGGTAATGTGTTACGTACAGGATGAGAATTAAAATCACAATAAGGACACTTTTGGACACACCATGGAAGATGGATGTATAAAGTGAGCGGAAAAGGCACCCTCATCCAGTAAAAGCGCGCATTTTGGTCACCATCTCTCGAACAGCCTGCCCCCGATGACTGATACGGTTCTTTTCATCACAGGCAAGCTCCGCAGCCGTACACCGGTGTGTCGGCACATAAAAAACAGAATCGTATCCAAAACCGCTATGGCCTTTAGGCTCAAAAGTAATATAACCTTTCCATAACCCCTCGCCCACCAAAGGCAGTGGATCATCCCAAGCGCTTAAAAATACAGTCACACAATAAAAATAGGCGTCTCTCTTTTTGAAAGGAACCCCTGCCATTCTTTTTAAAAGGAGTGCTCTATTCGCTTCATCCGTTGTATTAAGCCCACCAAAACGAGCAGATAAAAGACCTGGCGCGCCTCCCAAAGCAGGCACACATAACCCAGAATCATCGGCAATAGCGGGTAAATGTATCTTGCCAGATGCCAGGCGAGCTTTTTGCAATGCATTTTCCAAAAAAGTACTCGCCGTTTCCACAGCAGAAAAGATAAGATCTTTTTCGGGTAAAATAATTTTCCACCCAAGAGGAGACAGGAGACTTTGAATCTCAGCTATTTTTCCGGGATTAGTACTCGCAATAACGATGGTTTTGTTCTGCATTAGTGAGGGATTACGGGATTACCTAAAAACCTCTGTCCTCATTGTATTTCTTCCTGTAAAATACCCACCACATTTCTATTATCCAAAAGAGGAGAAATCATAGCATGGTTATTATTCGTTTAGCTCGAACAGGCACCGTTAAACGGCCTTATTATCAATTGGTCGCTACAGAAAAAGCGCATCCCAGAAATGGCCGTATCATTGAACGGCTTGGCTTTTACAACCCTATTGCCGTCGGGGCAGAACCCAAAGCACGTATTGACATGGCACGTGTCAACTACTGGCTTCTCCGTGGGAGTGCCTGTTCGATGAGCGCCCAAAAAGTCATCAAACGTCATGGCCAAAAGGCTCAAGGGGTTGCTTAATTTATCTTTAAAATGGAAGCCCAAACGAATTCCCCAGTCGAATGGCTCGAGATCGGCAGAATCAAGGGTCCCCATGGCGTAAAAGGCATGCTGCAAATAAAATCTTACACCGAACCTTACGATAATCTTCTTAAGTACTGTCCTTTACACATTCGCTGGAATGATCGCATTGAAACTCTACCGCTTGAACGAACGCGACTCTCTCCTAGCCACAAAACACTATTAGCTTTTACTCCCGGATGCCGGTCTCGCGATCAAGCCTTGCAATGGAAAGGCAGAAGTATCGTCCTGGAACGAAAAGAACTTCCTGCTTTAGCGCCCCAGCAATTTTATTGGTCTGATCTCATTGGTCTAAACGTTGTCACAACAGAAGGAGAGGCGCTCGGTATCATCCAAACGCTCCTTCCCACCGGAGCGCATGATGTCTTAGTCGTACACGGGAAGGGAGAACATTTAATCCCTTATATTCCCAACTCAGTCATCCGAAGCATTGATCTCCGCCATAAAACGCTCATAGCCCATTGGGATTTCAAATTTTAATCAGGGGATAAGATGAAAATTGCGGTCGTTACTCTTTTTCCCTCCATGTTTGAAGCGATTACAAACTATGGCATCACCCAACGCGCACTCCAAAACAAACAGGTGGAGCTCTCGTTCTGGAACCCGTACGATTTTTTGGAAGATAAAAACGCCCGTGTCGATGACCGCCCCTTTGGTGGCGGGCCGGGAATGGTCATTCGCCCAGGGCCCCTACAAACAGCCATTGGTGCAGCAAAGGGGAGAACAGGACCACACACCCCTGTGATTGTACTGACTCCTGCTGGAGAGGTGCTTAGGGAGGCGCATCTTCAAAGTTTTGTTTCAAAAGGGCAGAATGTTATTCTGGTTTCAGGTCGTTATGAAGGTGTGGATGAGCGCCTCATTGACTTGGAAGCCGATGACGAGTGGTCCTTGGGCGATTATGTGACGAGCGGAGGCGAACTCCCTGCCATGGTGATTATCGACGCACTGGTGAGGCTTCTGCCAGGCGCTTTAGGCCATGAAGACTCCGCAAAGCAAGATTCTTTCAGTGATCCCAATCTTCTAGATTGCCCTCACTATACGCGGCCTCAAACCTTTCAAGGAATGACGGTACCTAGCGTTTTATTGAGTGGAGATCATGAGAAAATCCGACAATGGCGCTTACAGCAATCGTTGGGAAGAACCTGGGAGCGAAGGCCTGATTTGCTAGCCAAAAAGCCCTTGAATGCGGCAGAATATGCTTTGCTTCAAGATTACATATCCATTCATTTAAACAAGAGGTGTGAACATGAATAATCCTATTCTTCAAAAAATCGAACAAAAATACCTACAGAAAAAAATTCCGCCGTTTTCCCCAGGAGATACTGTTGTTGTACAGGTCACTGTAAAGGAAGGCAACCGAGAAAGGATCCAACCTTTCGAAGGCGTCGTGATTGCAAAACGCGACCGGGGATTTCATTCTTCGTTCACGGTCAGAAAAATGTCTTATGGGGAAGGAGTCGAACGCGTTTTCCCGACATACAGTCCAACACTCCATAGCATTAAAGTACAAAAACGAGGGGATGTTCGTCGTGCGAAACTCTATTACTTAAGGGCGCTAGAAGGTAAACGAGCAAGAATTACAGAAAAGCTAACGGCGGAAACCGCAGAAGCTTCTGCATCTGTTGAGACGATAGTGACGACTACGACTACCACCGAAACGGCTCCTCCTGATCTTCCTAAAAATTGATAATAGGGTTCACCCGTTAGTCTATACTTGTAATTATGCTTGTAATTATGAATCTTAGAAGATTTTTTTTATTTGTTTCTCTCTTTTCAGTCTTTATTCAGAGTGCGGCCCAATTAGCAAGCCCAAATCCAGAAAATGAGCTTTATTCCCGTGTTGATGCTCTAAAAGAAGAGTACGAAGCTGCCCATATACGATCCGATTTTTCCAGTACTGCCTGGCAACAGAAATTCGACGAAATCAACACGGAACTTCAAAGCCAACTTATCGTTCTATCTGAACAAGCGGTGTCCCCCAGCAGACTCCAAAAAATAGTTAAAACTCAGATGGAACTGCCTTTTGTAGACAGTTGGAAGGTAGCAAAATTTTATTTATCTCATGGAAAGGATTCGATCCGTTTTTCTACCATCCAGGTTCTTGCAAAAATGGGCCGTACAGCAAAACCGTTGATCTCTGATCTGGTCTTAATGCTAGCAGATGAAAATAAAGAGATCCGTCTGGCAGCACAAGCAGCACTGATTCAAATAATAGAAGATCCAGAAATAAATAATTTTATCACTGTGCTCACTGCGCTTCGTGAATTACGTGAAAAAAAGGCAGGGATAGAACAAATCTATTTGGAAGAAGAAAAAACCTTAACACCTTCCCCTTCGAGTGCTCCACTTACTGTACCCATCTTACTCCGTATTCTGATCACCCATGCAGAAGACGCCGTTCGAGAGAGAGCGGCTGAAGTTCTAAGCACCTTAGGCAATCAAGGTCCCCCCGAACTCACCCAGGCCATTTCTGAAGGGCTCATCGATATCGTAAAGTCTCATTCTGACGCACGGATTCGAAGTAAAGCCCTGAATATATTAAAGAACTTGGTTAAAAAAATGCCTCCGGATTTTGTACCAACCCTTAAAACAGTTTGTTTACAAGCTTTAACCGGAACGGAAGAATCCGTTCGCAAAGAAGCAAAGGCGCTATTAACCACATATTTTTCCAATGAACCCAATATAAAAACGATGCTTTCCATTTTGGAACTTTGGGCAAACAAAGAACAAAGGGAACTGCCTCACTTAACTGCTATTTTAAACAACAAGGAAGTCGCTTTATCTATCCTCCCTCACCTGCAGATCTGGATGCGTTCTATGAAGGCTTCTCAACAACTTTTAGCCATAGAGCTTTTGGGCGTTATCTCTCACAACTATCCAGAAACCGCTTTAGAGATTATTCCAATTTTAACGGAAAGCAAGATGGGTGATCCCGAACTCTATCTGGACGTAACAAAAATTTTGGAAGCTTTAGGAGAAAGGGCTGCTTCAGCATTGCCTTATTTAATTGAAGTGAACAACGAGGAACCCCTCACTCGCACAGAAGCCCATAAAGCCATGCTAAGTATTCTGAATCAGAATACAAAACTGTTTCGGATGATTAAAATTATTTCTGGAATAGCACCAGATGTTCCTCCAGGCGGTTTTTCTCTGGAAGAACGAGTACAAGCACTGACGCACCTTGGAAGAATGGAGCAAAGTGCGCAAGCGGCTATCTATGTTTTAGAAAACCTCTTGAACGATCATGCCAAGGAAGTTCGTATAGCAACTTTGGTAGCACTTAAAGCCATTGGCCAAAGCGCTTTTCCCATCAGTGGCGCTGTCGCTCAAATAGCTTGGTTGGATAAAGATCCCATCGTTCGTACGCATGCAGACCAAACGCTGAATAAAATTGTGAACGAGCATATAAGCGAAGAAGCCGCCGCAGCAGTGGTCCCTATTATAATAAAACAACTCGGCAATGCAGAGCTCTTTAGCGAAGCCATAAGTACTTTAGGGAAATTAGGGCGACACGGTGAACCTGCTGTTCCTGCCTTATTAGAGGTGCTGCAAAAAGAAGATACGCCTATAACAGAAGCAGTCCTCGTTGCTTTACAAAACATTGTTCCATCTCTTAAGGACAAGCCGCAAGCCCTTTTTTTATTGAAAGATCTGACTACAACTTACAATGACCAAACACTGATTAACGCCTTAAATGCACTTCAAGAAATGGGGAAGAAAAATCCTAGCTTGATTCCATTGGCTGCCACCGCCCTTACTTTAAGGCTGCAGACGAAAGATCTAATGCGGGATATCGCACTCGAAGCCATCTCCTCCCTGGACAATAAAGAAATCGCCATCGCACAAATTCCTCAGATCACTCGCTTATTGAATCGGCGAATGGGAACCAACAAAAAGACTGATACGGAAAATGCTTTGAAGGCCATAGGTGTTACGGACTGGACGCTTCAAAATATCCATGCACTTTTCAAAGGAACTCAGAACGATTTGAATAGACTGATAGATACAAGGGGCCCTATTACTCCATCCGTCATCGCTGCTGTGAGCGCATTGCTCATCCGGTTACAAGCTCCGAATATCGAAGGACAAGAACTTACCACGGCGCTCTTAATACTGAAAAATCGGATAGGGTGGTGGACAAGTCATGCATCCCTTTTCCCATTGCTTCTGGAAAGTGTAAACAACCCATATGATAGTGTCCGGCAGTTTTCTGTGAACGCTTTGAGCATCATGGCCTCTCATCAAATACGGTCTGCTGAAATTGCCTATTTTCTCATCGATACGCTTAATCAAGCAGAACTTCTTCCTGAACGTGTTTCCCTCAAGCCTTCTATCATCAAAGGATTACAGTGGATAGCGGAATATAGAGGAAAAGAAGAAATCATGAATGCGCCGGAAGCAGTTCGTCTACACGTTTGGCGGACCCTAGTCAACCAGATTAACAATTCTACGCTTGCTGGAGAAACACGCAGTTTACTCATTGAAGATTTACCCATTTCTGTGTCGGAACCAGGCGCTTTCCTCGCCAGAGAGCAAAGAGAGATAACCACGCTGGTTAAACAACTTGAGCAGGCGTCCTTTGATATTTTTTCTTCCCAGCTCCGAACAGAAGCCATTCATAAATTGGCCGAGATGGGGGGAGAGGCCAAGGAGGCTCTTCCTACCCTCCTGCGCGTATTCGACCTAGAGGAAGCGATATCTCGAACACAAACCGAACGTGCTTGGGCAATCGTTGCACTTGGCAACATAAAAGACAACGCTGCGCAGCTTACTTTGATTCAAGAACTCAACAAAATAGAAAACCATCCATTGCATGTAGAGATAGTACGAGCACTTGGGAAAATAGGTGATCTGGGTGCTATAAGAACGCTCTTAAAAGTCAAAGAAAATCTACACAAAAAATATATGGTTTCTCCTGAAACAGTCGCCTTAGCATTAGATCAAATTATCATAAAAAATAAAACAGCCTTGGGATCTCTCCCAGAAGAGGAGCGGATGAACTTACTGGCTTCGCTGACCCAAAAAGAAGAAAAACAAGCTGAGGAACAGCTGAAGACGATCACGAAGGAAATAGAAAAAAAATCAGTAGAACCACCCCCCATAATATCATCCCACAAGAAATTCCAACCCATTCAAGTTTTGGCAAAGCAGTCGGCGAGTTTTAACACAGCTCAATTTTTGTCTACCATGGGCATTACGACTTTCGGCGTTTTAGAAAAGATCTTCCAAGAAGAGATGACTTCCCCTGAAGCAATTGACCTTATTTCAGAAAGTCTTCTACTTTCTGGAACAGAGCTATTGGAATTAAAAAAACACTTAGAATTTATTGCCTTTGCAGTGAGTTTAGGAGGAGCTTCGCGCCTATCAGAGGGCGTCGTTGATCATTTTTTAAAAACGCAAATTATTTCAACACTTCAAGTACAAGCAGCTTCCGGGAAAATAACTTCACAAGAACTGGCTTCTCGGCTTGCTCGTTATGATGCTGTGAAAAAATTTATTAGTCAAGGTTACTTCGGCATGATAGCAGGAATGGAAGCAGGAGCGATTGTGTATCAAGTAATGAGTGGGATGGAGGACAAATTAACCTCTGAAGAGATATTTACCGATCTTTTGTATTCCCATATGACTTTAGACCATTGGGAAAATCTTTTGTTGGGCGCCACCTATTTTGCTTCTGCAAAGGGGCTGATTCGAGGAGGTCTGTGGGCAGGTGAACTCGCACAAAAATCAAAGTGGTTAGAGCGGTGTGAGAAAATACTCCACATCAAACGGGCAGTGACTATGGCAGCAGTTCCCGTAAAAACGGCATGTGCGACTAATCCGGCGGGGTGGATGGTCAATACAGCGATTTTGGCAGGAGAATTAACTGTAGCTTATGGGTTAGAGAAGGGAGTGGAGCACATAAAACAACTAGGTGCACAGGAAAACATCGATAAGGCTAAAGCGAAAATGGGCGAATTAGTCGCCACGGTTCAAAACCGGGACTCGGATGCTGTCGATGGGATCTTGAAAGACCTAAAAAAATACTATGAACACTATCTGAAAGGTTCCGTGTTAAAGAAATTTTATCAACAGGATGAGATATTGACGGGGGTTTACAATAAACAACTCGAACTACTCTCCAAAGACCTACTTGAGTTCGACAGTATGATCTCGGAAGTAGAAAAATACATTTTCTCCACAAGGAATGACCAAACTATCCTCCTTCGAAATGCAAGAGAGCAACGAGGCTCTGAAGCTTTTTATAGTGGAGCTACTGATCCAAAAGAGATAGCCCGTTTAAAATACTTCACCGAAGGCATGGCGTGGGTAGAAGAACAAGAGAAACGATGGCAGAAGCTATCCCCTGTAAAAAAAGCCCAGTTGGTATTGGAAACAAACCGAGAGAGCCTTCGTACCTTAATAAATTATGCAGAAGACAATCAAATTTTCGTGGATAAAGGGCTTTATAGAACATTAGAGGTTTTAGAAGACCGGATAAAAGGATTAGAAAGAGGAGAAATTATATCCGGAGGATTTGTTTATATTGCCCCAGACTTTATCAATCCTTGGATGGCAAAAATCCAAGAGACACTTCCAGATGATCCAATGATCTGGCAAAGCCTAGCTGAACAAGAGCGATACCCTAAGTTGTGGGCGCTCAATTCTATGGAACTTTTTCAAAAGGGCGTATATCTCTATGATGCTTTGGAAACAGCCTATATTAGGAAGCGGGATGAATTACGTACTAGACGGGGCAAGTTATTTAAACACAAAGAGAATCAACTGGCTCCCCTGCTGATGACGAGCTTTGGTTTAAGTGAGCAACATGTAAAAGAAGCACTCAGGAAACTGAAAGTGCATGGCTTAAATTTTTACCCAGAAACGCAATTGGAGACAAATCTTTTCTTCTTGGAAGGATTCAATCAGGCTATTTCACCTACTCTTAAAGCGAACGAACCTGTCATGCAAAAGCTTTCTAAAGCGATACTGGCCTTAGCTTCCGAGCAAAAGTTGTGGCTTGCTTCTTACGAAGCTTTGCATGAACGATACAAACCGCCAGCCATAAAAGAACCGAAACCCGAGCCTCGCTACTTCCCAGAGCCCCCTCATCGTCGTTTCGTTCCCAGAAGACCAGGGTTGGATTAGCGAATATTAAGATCCAACAAGGCCAATAATAACAGGGCTACAATGTTGATAATCTTAATCATAGGGTTTATGGCAGGCCCTGCAGTATCCTTGTAAGGATCGCCAACGGTATCTCCCGTCACTGCCGCTTTATGCGCATCCGATCCTTTCCCGCCGTGATGACCATCCTCAATGAGCTTTTTAGCATTATCCCAAGCTCCACCGCCCGAGGTCATTGAGATCGCAACAAATAAGCCGGTGACAATAGTTCCCAGCAGCATTGCACCCACGGCCGTCAAAGCAGCTGCTTGTCCTGCAACGAAAACGATCACTCCATAAAGCACTACCGGAGCCAATACCGGAAGAAGCGAAGGAATAATCATTTCGCGGATGGCCGCACGCGTCAACAAATCCACTGCCTTGCCATAATCAGGCTTAGTTTTGCCTTCCATAATGCCTGCAATTTCCTTAAATTGACGGCGGACTTCAACCACGATCGCACTCGCAGAACGCCCTACCGCCTGCATAGCCAATGAACCAAATAGATAAGGCAAAAGCCCACCCATAAACAGCCCGACAATGACAAAGGGATCTTGAAGCTTAAAAACTAATTCTCCTGCAAGGCTTGGAAAATAATGTTTAATCTCCTCTGTATAAGTTGCAAAAAGAACCAATGCCGCTAATCCAGCCGAACCAATTGCGTACCCCTTGGTTACGGCTTTAGTCGTATTACCCACCGCATCGAGCGCGTCCGTTGTTTTTCGAATTTCCTTGGGCATGTTCGACATCTCAGCAATACCCCCTGCATTATCGGTTACGGGCCCATAGGCGTCTAAAGCAACCACGATACCTGCAAGCGCCAGCATAGTCGTTGCGGCTATCGCAAGACCAAACAAACCCGCCAAAAAATGGGCGGTAATAATGCCTGCCGAAATGATGATAACGGGAAGCGCACACGCCTCCATCGAAATCGCAAGACCTTGAATAATATTTGTGCCATGCCCCGTGAGAGAAGCTTTGGCAATGCTGTGGACAGGTCTCCTTACCGTTGCTGTATAATATTCAGTCGCCAAAACGATGAGCCCTGTTACCACAAGCCCAACCAGTGCACACCCATAGAGTGCTCTGCCGTTCATGGTCTCCCCCGCTTGCGTCAGAAATGTTCTATCCCATCCATAAAATATAAAAATAATCCCCGCAACTAAGGCCGCAGAGATGACGGCACTTCCCACAAAAGGACGATAAAGGGCGCCCATAATGTTTTGTTTTGGCCCCAGTTTCATAAAAAAAGTAGATAGGATTGAAGCGATGATACATACCCCTCCAATTAAAAGAGGCAAGAGCATCATGGTTTCCTGGTTTTCTGGGGTAAAGGAAATTGCTGCAAGTAGCATAGTGGCGACCAGCGTAACGGCATACGTTTCAAAGAGATCAGCCGCCATTCCCGCGCAGTCGCCCACATTGTCTCCTACATTATCGGCAATGGTAGCGGGGTTGCGCGGATCATCTTCTGGGATCCCAGCTTCTATTTTTCCTACCATATCCCCTCCCACATCGGCACCCTTCGTAAAAATACCGCCTCCTAGTCGGGCAAAAATTGAAATGAGAGATGCCCCAAAGCTAAGCCCTACCAAAGCTTCAAGAATAGGCCGTAATGATTCGGCCTCATTCCCAGGGAAAAAATAACGTAAAATGGCGTAGTAACCCGCGACCCCCAGAAGACCAAGCCCCACGACTAATAACCCTGTGACCGCGCCTGATTTAAAAGCCATATCAAGTGCTGGAGCAAGCCCTCTTTGGGCGGCGGCTGCGGTTCGGACATTCGCACGGACAGAGACATTCATGCCGATAAAGCCCGTGATCCCAGAGAATATGGCCCCAATGGCATAACCTATCGCAACATGCCATCCCAATAAAAATCCAAGTGCTATGCCAATGATGAGCCCGACAAAGGCGATCGTTTTATATTGACGACGGAGGTAAGCCCGCGCGCCCTCTCGGATGGCTGCTGAAATTTCTTGCATCCGAGCACTTCCTGGATCTGCGGCGAGTATGGACCGAATTGAAATCGCCCCATATAAAAGTGCCAAAACCCCACACCCCATGACAAAATAGAGACTCATTGCATATGACATATCCTTTCCTCGCGTGTTTTTTGTTCCGTCATTCAAACACAAAACGTCTCGTTTGCCTACTTCAATTTGGAGCAAAATGTAATTTCTCCCCATCATTCAGTGAAGCATTACGTACCCATTTAGAAACTGAATACAAAAATTGGAAATTGCGCTAGGGTTTGTGAAATAATAACTGTTCTATTGGGTGCCCAGATTGAGTCCAGATTTGAACGTTTTGTTCGAAGAAAAATGCGCGCATAGTTATTCTATGTAAGCGTTTTTCTGAAGAACAAAACGTTCAAAGATGGGCCCAAGATGGGATGCCAAATGGAATAGTTATTGTTTCACAAGCCCTAAGGATATCTCCTGACATGAACCTCACTTTTGAAAGCCCTGTTGGGCAACTCTCTATTCAACATAATGGTAAAGCCATTACTGCTCTACAATTTGAAGAACAGTGCGTAAACGCACCCTACAATCCGGAACCTAAAGACCGTTTTAGTAAAACGCTTTTTGCTCACCTTACCGCTTACTTCCAAGGCACCCCTAAACGAACCATCCCACCGCTTCTTCCAACGGGAACGCCATTTCAGAAAAAAGTTTGGCTCTGCCTAACACAAATCAAAATGGGAGAAACCATAACTTATGGGCGACTGGCTTTGGAACTCCATACGCACCCCCGCGCTATCGCATCAGCCTGTCGGAGCAATCCTATCGTTATTTTTATTCCCTGCCACCGCGTAGTCGCTCAAAAGGGGTGTGGTGGGTTTATGGGCTCACCAACCGGCCATCCTGTTAAAATCAAAGCGTGGCTACTTCTCCATGAAAAAACCTTACAAGGAAACCTATGATTCGATTTTTTATAGTACTTTTCAGTTTGACGATGAATTCACTCGCTGCAGAAACACCTTCGCCCCCTTCTTCTGACGCCATTCCACTCATTAAAAAAAAACTTGCCGCACTACTGCCACCCAACACCCCTATTAAAAGTATTGGGGAGAGCGGAGCAAACGGCCTATACGAAATCGTTGCGGGGGGAGAAGTGTTTTACGCAACACGTGACGGCCGGTTCCTGATTGTGGGTGATCTCCTTTCCCTCGACCGCCCGTCGCATAACCTCACAGAAATCAAAAAAGGGAAAATACGCCTACAGATTTTAAACCAAGTTCAACCCAAAACCTTTCTAACTTTTAAAGCTCAAAACGAAAAACATCATCTCTTTGTGTTTACGGATGTGGACTGTGGATTCTGCCGAAAGTTACATAATGAAGAAGTCCCCAAACTCAACAAAAAGGGCGTGACGGTCCATTATTTGGCTTTCCCACGCGCGGGACAGGGTTCAGAAACTTACAAGACAATGGTTTCCATCTGGTGTGCGAATAAACCTACTGACGCCATGACATCTGCTAAACAGGGAAAACCCATTCCCCCCAAAACGTGTGCCCATCCTATTGACCAGCACCTTAAGCTCGTACAGACATTAAATCTTACAGGGACTCCGGCCATTATATTGGAAGATGGACGCTTGATTTCAGGCTACCAACCTGCGGAACAGCTATACCCCTAATGCCCCCGGCTTATCCCAGAAGTATCTAAGAGGTCCTTTAGGAAGTGTTTGCTACTCCTAAGCGAGCGTGTCCCGAGCGACGTAGAATTTTTCAGGTAAAAATGCAGGATGCATTTTTACGCTACTTGCGACAGGATGTCGACTGTGCGCGGCCTGAAAAATTCTAGGAGCGCAGGGACACTATTGCGAGCGCCGGAGTAGCAAACACTTCCTAAAGGACCTTGAGATCTAGATTTTTTTGGATAAGTTAGCTAATGACCAAAATGGTACTGCTTTTCCCACACCATAAGCTTCTCAAGCGAAATATCCGATCCCCCGCATACAATTACCAACAAAGACTCTATGCCTTGTAAAACGGAAGAATTTTCATAGACGACAGACAACGCTGCGCCACAGGCGGGCTCTACCAAAATACGGTGGTCACGTGCAAAACGAAGACAGGCATGCACCGCCATTTTGTCAGAAACAATGCAAGGAAAGATGGGATGGCACTTACTCCACCTGAAAGCCTCTTCCGCCACACATTTCACCCCCAACGTCGTCGCAAGCGTATGGATCTCAGAAAGCGCTACCGGTTTACCCGCATCCAACGCTGCCTTATAAGAAGCGGCTCCTTCTGTTTCTACCGCAATGACGGGAATATCCTTCCATCCAAATTTTTCCAAGGCAGCGACAACCCCACACAATAAACCGCCTCCTCCTACGGAAAGTACAACGCCCCCTGGTTTAAATCTTTCCTCTTTGACTTCTTCCATGAGGGTTTCATGCCCTGCCCAAATAATGGGATGATCAAAAGGATGGATGTATTGACACCCGGGTGCTTCCGCACGCGCTAATGCCTTCTCGTGCGCATCATCCCAAATATGTCCCGAAATGATAACTTCCGCACCTTCCATCTTTAAACTTTTGAGAACGCCCTCTCCCGTCGCATCTGGAATAAAAATCGTGACTGGAATGCCTAGTTTTCGCCCTGCATAAGCAACGGCAAGTCCGGCATTTCCCCCACTTGCTGCAACAAATTCCCGTTTACCTTCTTTAGCAGCCTCTTGGCACAAACGCCCAATCCCCCTAATTTTAAAAGAGCCAGAAGGTTGCAAAGCATCCATCTTGAGATAAATGGTCTTACCGCATCGCTGAGAAAGCGGTAAGGACTCCAGAAGCGGCGTTTTAATATGAAGCGGATGCACAGAACAAAAATTACTCTTTTTTGTCTTCCGAAAATTTAACGACCAAATAGAGCTGCCCTTCTCCTCTTTTAATTAAAAGGGCCAAGGGCTTGTCAGCAGGCGCCGCTTTTACCAACTGGTTAAGATGTTCGCTATTTTTTACGATTGCGCGGTTAAATTCCAAAATAATATCGCCTTTTTTGAGCTCGGCATTCGCTGCAGGACTATTCGGCAGAACACCTTGAACAGAAACTCCGCCTTCTAAAATCTTAGCCGACGCACGCTCTTTTCCTGTCAAATCTTGAGTTTGAACGCCCAACCGATTGTGTTTGGGAAACACCTCTTCTTTCCCCTTCTCACGCATAGATGAAGCATATTCTGGAGGTAACTCTACAATGGCCACTCCAAAAACTTTCTTTTTGCCTTCGCGGATCACTTCAATTTCAATTTTCGTTCCAGGCTTTGTCGGACCTACTAAATGGGGTAGATCAGAAGCATCCAGAATAATATGCGTATCATATCGGACAATCACATCTCCAATTTTGAGACCCGCTTTATCTGCGGGGCTCCCCTCTACCACACTCGCCACCAAGGCGCCTTGTACCTCTTTTAAACCAAACGATTTAGCGAGATCGGTTGTCATTTCTTGAAAGGCAACGCCCAACCATCCACGCAAAACACGCCCGGACTCTTTAAGTTGCTTGACTACTTCCATGGCGATATCGATGGGGATTGCAAAAGAAACGCCCATATACCCCCCCGTTCGGCTTAAAATTTGGGCGTTCACCCCTACAACCTCTCCTTGTAAGTTGAATAAGGGGCCCCCTGAGTTACCCGGATTAATCGCAACATCGGTTTGAATAAACGGCACATAGCGTTCGGTTCGAAGACTTCTGCCTTTCGCGCTCACAATCCCTGCCGTTGCAGAACGTTCAAATCCAAAAGGGGAGCCAATCGCAAGCACCCAGTTCCCCACGGAAAGTTTTTCTGTACTCCCAATCTGAACAACGGGTAAATTCTGACCCTCTATTTTAAGAACCGCAATATCACTTTCTTCGTCTTTTCCAACGAGTTTGGCGGGTAATTCCCGATGGTCAACCAGTTTAACAATAATTTCTTTTGCGTTTCTAACGACGTGCGCATTGGTCAGCACATAGCCTTCTTTTTCAATGATAAATCCAGAACCCAAGGAACGATGTTCGCGTTCTGGCCCAAAATCCCCCCCAAATTCCTCTCCAAAAAAACGTTTAAAAAACTCTTGGAAGGGGAGATCTTTCAAGTCTTCCGGTTGCAGAGATTTTTTTTCAGCCTCCTGAACCGTGCTGATATTCACAACCGCCTCTCCATTTTGTTTCACCAACAGAGAAAAGTCCGGTAGCTTTTCTTGTTTTAACTCTGCAATGGTTGCTTCTAGGTTCTTTAAAACCTGCTTCACATCCTCAAGAGTTGATATTTCTTTGACTAATTTTGCGGGCTTTTCTATTTTCTCTGAGGTGCTGAGTGCATAGACCAAGAGGGGAACAACAGAAATTCCCAGCAAACTCAGGACAAAAATGATTCTATTTTTTAAAATCCATGGAAACATGTCGGACCTCTTTTTTATATTGAAATAAGTTTTTAGATAAAACGATTTTAGGATTTCAAGACAAAGATCACAACAGAAATTTTTTACGAAACAAAAATTGGGTGCGATTTATTTTTAGTGTAACATTCACCCTAATGGCCATACTTGTCCACAAAAAAACAAAAGTCATTTGTCAGGGTATCACTGGCAAGCAAGGAACTTTCCATACTGAACAAGCCATTCAGTATGGAACGAATATGGTGGGAGGCGTTGTGCCTGGGAAGGGAGGGACACCCCATCTTGGATTGCCTGTTTTTGATACGGTTCATGAGGCCGTTGCCCAAACGGGTGCCGAAGTGAGCGTTATTTATGTCCCCGCCCCTTTTTGTAAAGATTCCATTTTGGAAGCAGCCCATGCGGGTATTTCACTGATTGTATGTATCACAGAAGGCATTCCAACGCTCGACATGATTGACGTCAAGATAACACTCGACCGTTTAGGCGTTCACATGATTGGCCCTAATTGCCCAGGCGTTATTACCCCTGGCGAATGTAAAGTTGGGATTATGCCAGGCTCCATTCATACCCCCGGTATTGTGGGGATTGTTTCTCGTTCAGGCACCTTGACTTACGAAGCCGTTTCGCAAACAACCCTCCTCGGATTAGGTCAGAGCACCTGCGTTGGAATTGGGGGAGATCCAATCCCAGGGTTGAACTTTATTGATGTCCTCACCCTCTTTCAAAACGATCCACAAACAAAAGTGATCCTAATGGTTGGGGAAATTGGAGGCACGGCCGAAGAAGCCGCCGCCGAACACATTCGCCAATATGTCACCAAGCCTGTAGTTGCTTATGTTGCCGGTGTTACTGCTCCAAAAGGCAAACGCATGGGACATGCGGGCGCGATTATTGCAGGGGGCAGTGGGCGAGCCGAAGAAAAGTTTGCTGCCTTAGAACGAGTAGGGGTTCATACGGTCCGTTCACCCGCTGAAATCGGAAAACGCGTAAAGGCTGTGGCCCATTAGCCAGCCATTTTTATGCGATTTTCTCTAAAGTTTGCATTGAGTCTTATGGCTATCGCTTGCCTCTTTATGGCAGGAGGTGCTGCCTATTTTGTCCGTTTTTTGTTCCACCCCTTTCACACATCCGAAGAACATGAAATCGTTTATAGCCTAGAACGAGGCGATTCTTTGCGAGATGTCGCGCATAATTTAACTCAAAACTATCACCTTCGTGCACCGTATTTTTTTATAGTGCTTGCTATGGTTAAAGGGGTTGCTCGAGATCTACAAGCAGGAGAGTATGCGTTTTCTTCTTCTATTTCTGCATCCTCTTTATTAAGTTTATTTGTAAAAGGAGAAGTCAAACAACATCGCTTAACGCTCATTCCAGGATGGACTTTTCAAGAAGCACGGGAAGCCATTCGTCAAGCGCCTTTTTTGACTCATACTATAGAAAGCATAGAGGAGAAAACAAATATTCAAGAAGGGTTATTGTTCCCAGACACTTATTTTTTTACTAAAGGCACATCGGACCTGGAAGTCTTAAAAAAAGCGCATCATACTCTACAAGTTCATTTGCAGAAATTTTGGGAGACACGTTCTCGTCTTGTCCCTTACCAAACACCGTATGAAGGATTGATTCTGGCTTCACTGGTAGAAAAAGAAACGGCGCGAGACGACGAACGCGCTAAAATTGCAGGTGTTTTTATTCGTCGTTTAAAAAAGAATATGAAACTAGAGAGTGATCCCACCGTGATTTTTGGCTTGGGTGAGCGCTATAAAGGCGTCTTGTTGAAACGGGATCTTACCCATTCGTCGCCTTACAATACCTATCTTCACAATGGGTTGCCGCCCACACCTATTGCTTTGGTCTCTCTTGCGGCACTGCAAGCTGCGTTTTCTCCAGAGGACGGAACAGCTTTATATTTTGTTGCAAATAGAAAAGGGGGACATTATTTTTCGAATACGTGGCATGAGCACGACAAAGCCATAAGGCAGTATCGATGGAAAAAGGACGCTTCATAACTATAGAGGGCATTGAGGGGGTGGGGAAAAGCACCCATATTTCTTTCATTGCCAACACCTTAAGAGGGAAAGGCGTCCCCGTTTTAACGACGCGTGAACCCGGGGGAACACCTCTGGCCGCCCGCATTCGAGAGCTGGTGGTAAATAAATCAGAGGATCCGCCGTCAATCCAAGCAGAGCTATTGCTGATATTTGCTGCGCGCGCTGAGCACGTGATCAAAGTCATTCAACCTGCTCTCGCCAGAGGCGAATGGGTCATCTCTGACCGATTTACTGATTCCACTTATGTCTATCAAGGACAAGGCAGGGGGGTTCCAAAAGCGCTGATCTCAAAACTTGAAAATTTTGTTCAAGGGGCTTTACGTCCTGATTGGACGGTGTTATTTGATTTAGATCCTCGTATTGCGCTTGAACGAGCAGCCCTTCGTGGAAAGAGAGACCGGTTTGAAGAAGAAGGCATTATTTTTTTTAGGCGCCTTCGAGCGAGTTACTTAAGACGTGCGCGAAGTTTTCCACAGCGATTCCGTATCGTCGATGCTAACCGTCCTCTTGAATCTATCCAAAATGACTTGAAGACCATTCTCGATACGTTTTTAATTGAGAAGTCGCTAAACTAGGTACGATCTGCCTGTTGATATTCACTTTGCACTACCTAATGATAGTCTTGGTGAAACGAGGAGCGAAGAATCCTATTACAGAGAAAGGCAATAACTATGAAATTTTTTAATACCGCGGGACCGATGGTACCAGAAGATCACTACTGTATAGATCCCTTAGAAAGAATTAACAGAAAAGAAATTTTAAATCTTATTGATCAAAAAAAATATTTCGTCATGCACGCGCCCAGGCAGACAGGGAAGACGAGTTGTTTGTTGGCTTTGAGGAATTACTTGAACGCGAGTGGGAATTTTTATTGTGTTTATGTAAACGTTGAAGATGCGCAGGCTGCAAGAGAAGATGTGGAAAGGGGCATTAGAACCATATTGTCGAAAATGGAGGGGACAATCAGTATTAATAATTCAAACATTTATCCACTATTTCAATCCATTTATCTGGAATCAAATACCATACCCGCGCATAACGCCTTGGGACGGGTTTTTCAAAAATTTAGTTCTTCTTTAGATAAACCACTTGTTATTTTCTTTGATGAGATTGATTCATTGGTAGGAGACACCTTAATTTCAGTACTGAGGCAATTAAGAGGTAGTTATGAAAATCGCCCTAAAAACTTTCCCCAGTCCATCATTTTATGTGGGATACGTGATGTCAGGGATTACAGGATTCATTCGGATAAGGAAAAAGCAATCATAACCGGCGGAAGTGCCTTTAATATTAGATCAGAATCTTTGAGACTTGGCGATTTCAGTGAAGAAGAAACAAAGAAATTATATCTTGAACACACCAAGGAAACGGGGCAAATTTTCAATGAAGATGTGTTTCCATACGTTTTTAAATTAACCGAAGGCCAACCCTGGCTTGTCAACGCCCTGGCTTACGAGACCTGTTTCAAATTAGAAAAAGACCGATCAAAGCCCATCACAAAGGAGCTCATAGAAGAGGCAAAAGAGAACATGATTTTGAGGCGGGATACCCATATCGATATTTTGATTGATAAGTTGAGTGAAGATAGAGTTAGACGAGTCATCGACCCAATACTTTGTTCGGATGAAGATTCGCCTGAATTAAATCCAAACGATGTTTCCTATGTTATAGATATGGGCTTGATAAAAAAGAAATTGGGAAAGTATGTTGTTTCAAATGCGATTTACAGAGAAATAATTCCTCGCGAACTTATACAAACAACGCAGTATTCTTTAGAACAAGACATCCTTTGGTATACCGAAAACAACAAATTAAGAATGGACAAACTTCTTGAGCGTTTTCAAGAATTTTTCAGAGAGAATTCTGAGGCTTGGCTTGAGCGATTCGCCTACAAAGAAGCCGGGCCCCATTTACTCCTTATGGCCTTTTTGCAAAGGGTTTTAAATGGTGGCGGGCGGATATTTAGAGAATATGGTCTGGGAATGAAAAGGATGGACATATTAGTTGAATATCACAATGAAAAATTCGCTTTGGAGTTAAAAATATTAAGAAACGAAAAGACAAAAGAAGAAGGACTCAAACAGTTAAAGATGTATATGGATAAATCAGCTGCGAAAGACGGCCATCTGATAATCTTTAATAAAAGCAAAGAAATATCATGGGGACAAAAAATTTATAAAGAACAAGCAAGAGATAATATTACGATTTGGGGGATGTAAAAATCTATTCGTGCACGATTTAAAAGTTTCGAAACTCAACTATGAACACTTTATCCTCTTTAAAAGAATTTGATCTAGACGTCTGGCAGGCGATCGAAGGCGAGGCCACGCGACAAGAGGAACACTTGGAACTGATAGCCTCTGAAAACTATACAAGCACTCGCGTACTGGAAGCGCAAGGCTCTGTATTGACTAATAAATATGCAGAAGGGTATCCCGGTAAACGATATTATGGTGGCTGCCAGTATGTTGACCAAGCGGAAGCCTTAGCTATTCTCCGTGCCAAACAACTTTTCCATGCGGACTACGCGAACGTTCAACCGCATTCAGGCTCGTCTGCTAACATGGCAGCTTACATGGCACTTATAAAGCCTGGAGATCTCATTCTTGGAATGCAGCTCGCTTCTGGCGGGCACTTAACCCATGGGGCTAAAGTCAGCTTCTCAGGACTGTTATACAAGAGCGTTCAATATGGCGTTGATCTTGCTACAGGACTTATCGACTACGGTGAAGTAGAACGTCTGGCAAATGAGCATCGTCCAAAGCTCATCATGGCCGGATTTTCCGCTTATTCCAGAACGGTAGACTGGCAAAAATTTCGGGACATTGCTGACCGGGTTAAAGCTTACCTCATTGTGGACATGGCGCATGTGGCGGGGCTTGTTGCGGCAGATTTGTATCCCAGCCCCGTCTCTATTGCGGATGTCACAACGACTACTACGCACAAAACACTACGAGGCCCGCGAGGTGGCATGATTTTAGCTAAAGCGAACCCTGAAATTGAGAAGAAATTAAACAGCATTATTTTCCCGGGGATCCAGGGAGGGCCGTTGATGCATGTGATTGCGGCAAAAGCCGTCGCTTTAAAAGAAGCAATGTCCCCTGAATTCAAAATTTATCAGCAGCAAGTCATTACCAATGCGAGAAAAATGGCAGCCGTGTTTATACAAAGAGGGTATCCGGTTTTATCGGGTGGTACAGACAACCATTTATTTCTAGTGGACTTGAGAAGCAAACCGATTACAGGATTAGAAGCAGAAGAAGCTCTAGGCAAGGCTTATATTACGGTGAATAAAAATGCCATCCCACAGGATCCGAGGCCGCCGACCATCACGAGTGGGATCCGGATAGGCACTCCTGCCATGACGACGCGAGGGATGAAAGAAGAGCATGCTGCCGAAGTAGCCCATTGGATGTGTGATGTGTGTGATGCGCCCAAGGACGCCGCATGTCTCGCTCGCACAAAAGAAAACGTTCTTTGTTTGTGTCGGCAGTTTCCGGTTTACCGCCCTGGCCCCCTCTGAAATGTTTACACCTCAAGAAAGTGCTTGGATGCAGGAAGCACTTCTTCTTGCAGAAAAAGGACTTTACACGACCCATCCGAATCCACGGGTAGGCTGTCTCATTGTAAAAAATGGACGTGGGATCGGACGCGGATGGCATACGCGCGTGGGTGAGCCGCATGCGGAAGTTTTGGCCATGCAGGAAGCAGGCGAGGAAGCGCGAGGCGGAACGGGGTATGTGACTTTAGAACCTTGCGCACACTTTGGGCATACCCCTCCTTGCGATGAAGCTTTGATTTCCGCAGGACTTTCACGAGTGGTCGCGAGCACTCTGGATCCTTACTGGCAAGTTTCGGGCCGTGGGGTAAAACATCTGAAGCAGGCTGGAATTCAAGTGGATGTGGGCCTTTTACAAGAAAAAGCGCGCACTTTAAATAAAGGCTATTTTAAGCGACATACCCAAAAAGTGCCTTGGGTTACGTGCAAAATGGCTATGAGTTTAGACGGAAGAACGGCACTTGCGACAGGCGAAAGTAAATGGCTGACAGGCTCTGAAGTAAAACAAGCGGTTATGCACCTTCGCGCGCAATCCTCTGCCATTATAACGGGAGTTGGGACGGTTCTTCAGGATGATCCCTTCCTCACGGTGCGCGGTAAGGAAACAGAGTGCCAGCCTCTTCGGGTGGTTGTAGATTCTCACCTAAGAAGTTCTGAAGTGGCACACATTTTTAGTCAACCGCCCACCACTTTGATAGCAACGACTTCTCGAGATCTTAAAAAAACAGAGGCGTTTCAGGGGAGAGGGGTTAAAGTAGTGAGATTGCCTGCCAACTCCAAAGGCCAGGTTTCCTGTCGAAGTCTCTTGGAGTATCTTGCAACCACACAGGCGGTCAATGAAGTCTTATTAGAAGCAGGGCCTACACTTGCTGGATCTTTTCTTTCAGAGCGCTTGATCGATGAAATAGTCATTTTTATGGCACCCAAATTGCTAGGAAATTCTGCGCAAGGCTTATTTCAATTGCCGTTTATTCAAAAATTAGAAGAGGCACTCCCTCTTCAGATCCTCCATATAAAACCTGTCGGATATGATTGGCAAATTCACGTGAAACCTTGTTATAAAAATGAAGTACCCCCTCCCTGATGGGGGGCACGATATGTCCTTCTCTTCCATTATTCTTGCGCTTTCTGGGGGCGTGGATTCCGCGGTAGCTGCCTTGCTATTGAAGCAACAGGGGTTTCATGTGAGCGGTATCTTTATGAAAAACTGGGAAGAAGAGGACGAAGGTAAAGACTGTCCTTCTTCCGTCGATATTGCAGATGCCAAGGCAGTCTGTGACCGGTTAGATATTCCTTTCCATACCGTCAATTTCTCGCAAGATTATTGGAATCGAGTATTTGAACATTTTCTGTCAGAAGCGAGAAGGGGGCGAACGCCCAACCCGGACATTTTATGCAATCGAGAAATTAAATTTGGTGCTTTTCTGGATTACGCTCACAGAATAGGGGCTGATTATATTGCGACAGGGCATTATGTACGAAGGACAGAAGGTACCATGCCCTGCCAACTCCTCATTGGAAGTGATCTAAAACAAGATCAGAGCTACTTTTTATACGCATTGAATCAATCGCAACTTAGCCACAGTGTTTTCCCCATCGGTGAACTCTGCAAAGACAAGGTACGTACGCTTGCAAAAGCTGCGGGATTTTCAAATTACAACCGCAAAGGGAGTACGGGCATTTGTTTTATCGGAGAACGCAGATTTAAGCCTTTTTTGAGTCGTTTTCTTGTTGGTGAACACGGTGCAATAGAAACTCCAGAAGGGAAAATACTCGGTCGCCATGAGGGGCTTATGTTCTATACCATCGGTCAGCGCACGGGTTTAAAAATTGGAGGACAAAAGGGCGGTGTGGAAGCGCCGTGGTATATCGTCCAGAAAGATCTTCCGCGTAATGTCTTGGTTGTCGTACAAGGGAACACCCATCCGCTCTTATTTAAATCCTGTCTTTACACACAAGATATTCATTGGATTAAAGGGGAAGCCCCTCATTTTCCGCTTCGCTCGTCAGCCAAAATTCGTTACCGACAATCGGCAAGTGATTGTTGGGTTTTAAAAAACGATGTAGGTGGTGGCTATTCTGTGAAATTTGACAGTCCCCAGAGAGCGGTAACTCCTGGCCAGTCGGTTGTTTTCTATCAAAAAGAAGTCTGTTTAGGTGGGGGGATTATCGAGTAGTTCCTTTTTAACTTAAAGTTGTGCCAAGACTATGGCAGAATCATGCTTTACTGCGCCCGTAGCTCAGTTGGATAGAGTTCCTGGCTTCGAACCAGGCGGTCGGGGGTTCGAGTCCCTCCGGGCGCGCCAGTTAATCAAGGGGTTATACAACTTTCCGCAAACCCATCTCAACCCCTTGCGGGACTTTTGCGGGAGCTACGTTCCGCAAAAGCTTGAGTACTGTGACTGTAGCGCTTTCCTTTTTCTCACACACTGCGTTTGCAGCACGAACTAAATTGGTTAATTCAGCTGCAGAATAGTGCGTGGTTATCCTCCCCGATCGATGCCCCAGTAAATCCTGTCGATCTTCAAAACTCACCCCTGCGGAACGCAAACGCCTCCCAAAGGTATGTTTCAGATCATGCACGCGAACGTCTATGCCAGCCAGTTTGCGCGCACGCTTCCAAGCTGAGTTGTTCATCTTGGTAACATAATGCCCTTTATAGGTAAAAACATATTCAGGATGCATCCCACGAACTTCTTCAAGCACCGATTTGGCAACACTGTTTAGCACTACCAATCGATCCTCCCGGTTTTTGACAACATGAGCAGGGATCAAAAATACGCTCGTGTTTAACTCTGGTACAGACACTTCCCACTCCCATCGTAGTTGACATACCTCTTAGAACACTGCGCAGTTACCTCTATCGACCAAAGTATCGATCCTTCTCGCGGCTACCGCGACGATTTTGAAATTGTAGTGGTTTACCGCTACCAGTACCAAACCATTTCTGTGTATGGCAAGCCTGGTACAAGCCACAATTTCAACGGCAAAACTTATGGTTGCGTGCTGTTTGAAGGCCACCCACTTGCCGCAGGTAGTGCTCCACGCGGTGCCAAAATGACTGAAGAACAGGCTACCGAGGTGTTCAATGCCTTGGTGAGTCTGTAAATCGGAAACAAGAGTATTTAAACCGTCATGTCCACGCATGACCTAGATTTGTAATGACCGTCACCACGTGGGTTTGGTGACACAGCCCTTTGAAAGGGGCAAAAGATGAACAGTTTGCAATACAATGATGGCCTGCTCAATGCAGGTCGGACCCCGAAACTATTTTTGGTTCTCTCCAATGGAAATATCGTAAAGTTCCAGGGAGAAAACATCCCCGGCATCCTGGTCGTCAAATCCAGCAAATACCAAAAAAATGGCAAGTGGTCGAACACCACGTACCAACTGGAAATAGCTGATGGAGTTGGCGTCTGGGAAGCAACATCCCAAATGCACCAAGGCTATTGGGATGCAATCGCTTCGTGGGAAGAAGCACAGGCGCACGTTATTGCACAAGGGGGCCACTTCGTTTCGGTGGAGGAAGTCAAACGAGTCGTTTTGGCTACGTGGGAAAAGGCCGCCGCTCGGTTTGATACCACAGCCGAAGCATTGGCGAAAATGACTGTGGCGCCAACGGAGCCAAAATCGTTTACCTTTGGAAGCCCAACCAACCGCGCCATCGAAAATGGCTATTGGGAATCCCCGAAGGAACACGATGGCGTGAGCTTCAAATTGGTTGATCCCACCAAAGGATGGACAACGGGAAATGTGATCGCAGACAAACCTGGGATCGTGGTCACTAATGTAACGCATCGCTCAGGGATGCATGGAGGCTACTACACCATTCAGTATATGGTTCAGTAGTCGTCCAACCGCACGGCTTTTGCCAACACCGACAATCTACAAGCAGCAATAAACGGTGTTAAACAGAGGCCCGCGGCCTTTTTATTTGAGTCTCAAAAATAAACGGTCGATTATTTTTGAGTTATAATCGCTGCCTCAAGGGATAAAACCGAGACTGCTGACATGGACGAAACCACATCTCAAAAAACTATTTCCTATCTGCGTGTTTCCACCATCGATCAAGATTTAGAAAAAAACAAAGCGGATATTCTGCATCTGGCGCACGAAAAACGTTTGGGTAAGGTTAAATTTGTGCAGGAAAAGATTTCGGGCGCCATCCCCTGGCGACAACGCAAGGTTGGCAAGGTGGTCAATCAACTCAAAAAGGGGGATGCATTGATTGTGAGTGAGCTTTCGCGCCTGGGTAGAAGCATGTTGGAATGCATGGAAATTCTTTCTATCGCCGCCCAAAAGGGTATTAGGGTTTATTCTGTCAAAGGTAACTGGCAATTAGATGGCAGCATCCAAAGCAAAATCATCGCCATGGCCTTTAGTATGGCGGCGGAAATAGAGCGAGATCTGATCTCGAAACGCACGATTGAGGCCCTGCGCGCCAAAAAAGCCCAGGGCGTTACACTTGGCCGTCCTAAAGGCTCTGGCAGCAGCAAGCTCGACCCTGTTGCCCCTAAAATCCAAACAATGCTTAACAAGGGTGCAACCAAACGCGCCATTGCCAACCGTTTTAGCACCACGGAATCTAACCTGTATGTGTGGCTTAAGAAGCGGGAGGCCCTTGCAACAGCCTGATGATTTCGGCCCTCTAATCCCCTGTATGCCTAGTGTTTGGTGGTTACAATTTGTTGCAAAACTTTACGTCCCAGTAACAGACAAGCGCCAAGCTTACGGCTATTATCTAAACAATAGGATTTGGAATCGTCATGGCAGACCTAAAGCGCATCAAAAAATAAGGGCTTAGGCGTTAACAAAAAGTTGCCAAGTTTTACACAAATGTAACAGACAAACCCTAGAATCCGATGTACGCTTAAACTCACAAGGACAAAAACCCGTCAAGGCCGACCCGAAATCAAAATGCCATTTCAGGTGGATATAGAGATAGGCGAGTTTCGATAAAAACGAAGGTTTATTTTTGAGACTTTTAAGCACGTTTTTATCGGAGTTTTTCAAGGTGTAAAAAAACACAGTTTGAAAGACAGGTTTACCCTTCCTCTTTATTCATTTTTTACCATCTTCTGAAATCTGTCTGTCACTATTCGTCTTTAGCCATTGGTTCGTAAAAAGCCATTAGGCGCAAGCGCATTTATACAAATGCTTTTGCATCTAGTGGTTTTCTCTTGAAGTTTATCTGATAAAAACTTCAAGCCATTTGGCTTCAGATCAGTTGTCATAATGACGCTGCCTGTTGTCCAGATGGTTTGAAGTGAAGTCTAATTTCCCGTTTTTTTTTATTTTCCAATGGAGCCCTCTGCCGATGCAATACTCGGCTGGTTAAAAACCAAGGGGGAAACGGCATGTTAACATTAGGCAATCTTTCTCTTAGTTCCAATGTTGCAATCGTTTTCGCTAAGGGCGAAAAACTCCGCGTAAGATTTATGTGTTCCTGCGGAGAAGACCTTGCAACAGGGCAAGGCCAGTGGGGTAGTCAGGATTTGGTGTTTAAAAGACCCACTGTGGTTGTAGTCGAGGAATTGGGAGACTGGAGAGGCAAGTTGTCTTGCAAGCATCTTCGCTTTGCGAGAGCACTGCGTGAGGAAAGGCTAACCTCAGAGCTTTCGAATGCGGTATCTCCGTATCCGAAGTTACGGACGGCTCTAAATCACGCAGGTGTACCGAAAATGGAGGTGCCGGGTGGCTTCAATCGTGCGTTGAAGTATGCGGACGAAATTCTCGTTCCTGATTACTCAACAACGTCTGGTTCATCCGGTTGGTTGGTCAAGAATTCTGAGGTGGGGAAGTATTTGAGAGGGTTACCCCCGCTAAAGGATTCTGGGGAGATAGGGCGCATTTGGGTTAACTTCGTTGGGTTCGTAAATACACCTGACGAGTGTTCAATCCGAGTTTGTTCCGAAGATCCGACTGGGCAGGAAGCACCCAGCTATTACGACTGGCCACGTGGCTGCTATATGTCGACCAACCACCAGATTTTTAGGGTGGAGTTCGATAAAAAAAGCCATCGCGTGAAGAAGATTTATAATCAGACTCATGGCACCGAGCAGGGAGAGGTCTACTACAAGGTTCGCCCTGTAGGCAGATCGATATCTGTTGGCCAACGTCTGCCACGCGATTGCCGGTAGCAAAACGCCCGCCCGGGGGTTAATCCGGGATGCCTTTTCAGGTTGTTATATGCTCGGCGTTTGTGGTGGAAACACTGCAGGCGCCTTTTATTTTTCAGTCTCCAAAATAAACCTTCTTTTTTACTTGAGACTTCCTGCCAGATTGAACAGAAGACAGGCGCGGCGGTACAAGTAGCCAAACATTTCCATTGACAGCTTTTCAGATCGCGGGGTAAGCTTGCTGGCAAGACTTAGTGGGACGACAGAAAATTTCTGGAATTAAAAACAAAATGAACGTCACTCTTGTTATCGGCGTCACATGCCATTAAAAAGCGAATTTTCAAGCATGCATAAGCCAAAGAAATCAGAGAACCCTAAGGTTACCCCCCTGACTTTTGAAGGTCTTGTTCACTCGATTCGTGCCATCCATGATGATCTGGCCGCTCAGGCTGATCGTGCCGTTAATATCAGCCTTACACTGCGGAACTGGTTGATTGGTTGTTACATCGCAGAGTATGAGTTGAATGGTGCCGATCGGGCCCATTATGGCGAGAAACTACTGCCGGAGCTTGCACACCAGCTTACCCAACTCAATGTCAGCAATTGCAACCGACGACAGTTGTATGATTACTTGAAGTTCTATCGTACCTATCCCCAAATAGTGCGGACGCTGTCGGCACAATTGAAACACTTGTCTCCCAAAACTATTCCCGCCGCCCTTGAAAAAGTGCCGACAGTGTCGGCACAATCTGGTCTACCACCGGAACGCCTCATCAGCTCCCTTTCCTATAGCATGTTTAAGTCTTTGGTAGAGATGGATGACAACGTTAAACGAGCTTTCTACGAAATAGAATGCATTAAAGGCAATTGGTCCGTACGTGAACTTAAGAGGCAGATAGCTTCGCTCTACTTCGAGCGCTCTGGTTTGTCCTATGATAAGGTGAAATTGGCCAGGCTTGCTTGGGAGGGTACTGAAAAAGCAGAGGGCCAGGCCACGACTCAAGGTTTCCTGTCCGTTGTGAACTGTGGTGGGGTTGAAAACTAAGTGATTGGCCTTTGGTGTCTGTCAGGGTTAGCGTTTTATTTTCCGCATCTATGGTTTGTACGCGGTAGTAGGCACCTTTATGTAGCGGTTCGAAGGTGCGATTAGCGCGAATCATATCACCCACTTGGTAGCTGCTCACTTGTGCCTGTTGTGCTCGGGTAAGCCCTCGGTTAACCAAAATTGAGGTGTTGATTTCTTGATTAGACTTAAAGAGGGTGCATCAATCACATCCTAGGAATGAGCTAATTGCGAAAGTATTTTATGATACTGGTTTTATTGAGAAGTGGGGTACAGGCACCACGAAAATGCTTACTCTGTGTAAGGAGCATAGGTTACCAGAACCGGAATTTTCGGAATATTCCGGCGGATTTTCCATCCAATTTAAGTTTAAAGCCTCTTTGGGCGCCATTTCCCTAGCAATTAGAACTAAATCCCCTTTGAGTTCTAGGCAGTCTGACATCCTGCAGATCATTGGTAAGTATGGTAAAGCGAAGATGCAGTACATTTTGTCAGAGCTTAAAGATCCTCCAACCTCCAGGATGGTTTTAAAGGACCTAAATCATTTAAAGGAATTGGGTTTGATTGAGTTAGAAGGTAGTACAAAAGCAGCCTTATGGACTATTAAACCAAAAAATGCACCGTAATTTTTTATGCGAACTTTTTACGAACTTTATGCGAATCTTTTACGAACTTGTGGGCAACACCACATGCTGGTCACACTAAGACGCAAAAACCCTTGCGGGACTTTTGCGTATTTGGGTTATATGCCGTTATAGTTTGTTATGGGTTTGCAACGGGCGCCACACAAAATATATTGTTATTTATCAAGTTGTTAACTTTTACTTCTCTAGCTTCGAACCAGGCGGTCGGGGGTTCGAGTCCCTCCGGGCGCGCCAGTTAAACCAAAATAGAAAAAATGACTGGGCAGTGACCCTTCCCCCTTATTTTCGATAGACATCCCGTCGATGTCCAATTTTATAAATGACAATTTTTCCATTTTCTTCATCCAGTAGGCAGATAATTCTGTAGTCCCCTTGGCGTACTCGAAATTTTTCATCCCCTGCTAATTTTTCCGCAGATACGGTTTTAAGCCCATGGGATAAACCTCGAATTTTTTCTACAATTCTCTGAACATCTTTTTTAGGAAGCTTGTCTAATTCCTTAAACGCCGACCGCTTAAATAAAATTTCATATTTTTCCATGCGCTTTTAAATCCTTTAGAACGGCGGCAAATGCAAGTTCTGGTTCACAAGCACGTTCTTTAAAAATCGCCAAATCCATTTCGTCTTCTCTTAAAGTTTGAATCAAAGATTCATTGACAATTTCAGAAATTGAATGGTTTGTTTCGACTGATTTAATTCGAAGCGCCTTATGGATAACTGGTTCAATGTACACGGTAGTTCGTTTAGTTAATGCACTCATAGTATTCACCTCATACAAATTATAGCATCACAACATTATAACATCAAACTGCTTTAGACGAGAGTGCGGTGGGCTGTTGAACAGCAATTTCTACGGATTCATGACTTGACCACGGGGTCTAGCACGCTCACCATTCATTGGCTTTACAAAACTTTACAAAATTCTGTTTGCAGGGGATCAATCTATACACTTAAAATGGCAGCACCAGATTGGGGTTTCTCTTACCCTCATTCATTCAAAAACATGAAACTTCAGAAAAAATGATAAACAAACTTTATTCCTTCATGAGCTTTGCAGTAGTTCTATTATTGCTTTCCATTTCTCTTTTGGCAGAACCCATTCCGTATGATCCGGATAAAGACTTCTCAAAAGGACAATTTGACCTGCAACAGTTCCTAGTAGAGTCTGAAAAACAAGTCACCGATCCAGAAATTTATCTAGCCTGCTGCAAAAATTTTGACCAATTTACGACGTCCCTTGCAAATGAATTCACAGAAGAGAACCTAAAAACCTATTCCATGCAAGATTTGTTGAATCATGTGGTACGTCAAATGGATCAAAAAGGGAGAATTTTAAGAGGAGGGAGTAAGTCCTTTATGCTTTCTTCTTTTTCAGGGCAGAAAAATAGAAAAAAACCTATCTACGACTGTGATATCTCTTGTGCCACTGCACAAGTAGTGCTTTTTAAACTTCAAAAAAAATTCCCACACTACCAAATACTCGATAATTTTCGGTTGATTGAAATTCCAGGGCATATGGCCTGTGCCATTATAGACGGTAATCAAAAATACTATGCTGACTTGAATGGTGATTGGAATGATTTGAAGGAAGGCGAGGAAAGCAAGCTGGCATTCCAATCTCCTCCTGACTATTTAAAAGGATGCGATTTAAGCTCTTCTTATCATCCAGAACTGGATTCTGAAGAGGAGATAAAGTCCTGGCATTTTTCTCTTTTGGCTCTTCATTACTACCTTTTAGGGAACAATAGGGCTTGCCAAACATATTTGGATAAATCGTTTAGCGGTAAAAATGATATGGTTCAGACACTGGCACTTCAAGCAGAACTTTTCTATGAAGAAGGAAAATATCTGGAAGCTATTGCAGTCTATGAAAAAATAGAATCCATCCTAGTGGGTGAAACCAATTACCCTCATTGGGTTGACGCATTATGCAAAACAAAGCAACCCAAAAAAGTGCTTAAGCTTATCGAAGGGCTTCCAGTAGAGGTCCTCCATTCTCCAACTGCAAGTATTCCATGGTGCAAAGCACAAGCGTTCCACACTTTGAGTAGAAAGTACTATAAAAAGAAACAATTTAAAAATGGGTTGTCATTTGCCCAAAAAGCGCTTGAATCTTACGAAGAAGCTTATCAGCAATATAACGACCCTTACTATTTAGAAATTAAAACGCTGAAAGAAAGTATAAAGGCAAAAGCCGAAGCAAAAGCCAGATTAGAAGGAGAAGAAAACACAGAGCAAGAAGCAGAAAAAGCCCTGCATCAGTTTGAAAGGCTATATCGATTGTATCAAAAGGGGGTAGCAAATATTGAGAGTGACCTAAATGATTCTATAGAAAACTATCTTTCTCAATACGTAGATCTCAATGAAATGAATGCCGGAAAAGAAACCGTTATTATTGAACATGAGCAATTTTTAAAAGAAATTAGCGCACGGATAGAAAAATCAAAGACATCCAAGAAAGCTAAGCAAAAATTGGCTTCTGCCCTTAAGGCATGTAATCTTTATACGAAATTTTTTAAGAAAATCAAATTCCCACAAGATGAGATTGTTTTTCTCCTAAAGCCCCTGTACCAATATCTTGCTAAAAATGCTGGCTTGCAAAGTGCCGAAGATTTGAGCGATTTTAGTACTGGCCTGTTGGAAAAACGGGATGACAAGAGGCAAGAGCTTTTTGAAGTTTTAAAAGCAGCGGCGGAAAATTAGAAACTTCGCAATTAAGAACCCACTTCTTGTTTGAGTTGTTCTAATTCCTGCTCAAGCTCTTTGTCTTCCTGGGGATCTCCCTTGCCATCGGCAATGGCACTACGCCGCTTTTGTTGATAGGCATTTCGGATAAATAGGTAAGGATCTATCTGTTCATCGATCATTTTGTCTACGGTGAGGAGATCCGCTCGGGTTTTTGTAATATCTAACGCAAAAAGAATATTTCGAGTCGTCGTTTCCAGATAAGGGTATGGGCCAAGAAATGAATCCAACAAAAAACCTGGCGCATCCACAAAATTACTAGGCCCCAAAAAAGGCATGATCAAGAAAGGAGGGTTTTGAATGCCCCAGACGCCGATCGTTTGACCAAAATCTTCTTGGTTTTTCTCTAACCCTAGTTTTGTTGCAACATCGAACAACCCCAAAATGCCCACCGTACTGTTGACGATAAAGCGCCCTGCATCCACCCCCGAACGCTTAAATTTACCCTGCAAAAAATCATGCACCGTAGTTTTAAGCCCCCCTAAATTAAAATAAAAATAAGTGATGCGGGTTTTAACGGGTTTTGGAGTGATTGTATCGTAGCCTTTTGCGATAGGGCGGGCGAGAGTTTTATCAAACACTCGATTGAAACGATAAATACCTCTGTTGACAGATTCAATCGGATCGTAATTGTTTTCCAGTGTGGCACAACCTGGAAGCAATAAAACGCCTATTAAAAAGAAAGTCCTTTTCATCAATAGCACCTTAGGGGTGATGGACCCTTATGACACTTTTGTTCCTTCTGCCTGTCCACAGGTTACTCTCGCTAGTGCTCCTGGCTTTTGAATGTTAAACACTTGAATGGGCATGTTATGGTCCCGACAAAGGCATAAAGCAGGGAGGTCCATAACGCCTAATTCTCGTTGGATGGCTTCCTGAAAGCTCACTTTTTTGTAAAGCTTGGCTTTTGTATCCTGTTTAGGATCTGCGGTATAAACGCCATCTACGTTGGTTGCTTTAAGGACAATATCCGCTTGGGTTTCTATGGCCCGCAAGCTTGCAGCGGAGTCCGTCGTAAAAAGAGGGTTCCCTGTTCCAGCCGCAAAAATGAGAACTTTACGTTTTGTTAAAACCTGAATGGCTTGCTGTCGATTATATTTTTCACAAACACCATCAAAAGGAATGGCTGACATGATCTGCGTTGGGATTTTGTGTTGTCCCAAAACATCTTGTAAGGCGAGTGCATTGATAAGCGTTGCGAGCATCCCTATGTGATCGGCCGTAACCCGGTCAAGTCCTGTAATCGCTAACTTAGCTCCACGGAAAAAATTCCCCCCTCCTATCACAATCCCAATTTGTACATTCAATTCAAAAATGTCATGGATTTCTTTTGCGATGCGGTGTAATACGTTTGAATCAATCCCAAAGCCATTTTTCCCCATTAAAGCTTCACCGCTCATTTTAAGCAGAATCCGCTTATAAATAGGGGACTTTGTCATGTAAACTTTTCTCCTAGCTCATAGCGCACAAATTGTATAACATGCGCTCCGCCTTCTTTGAGAATTTCCCCAACCGTTTTTGAAGGATCTTTCACGAACTCTTGTGTATTAAGACTAATATCATGGGTAAACTTTTTGAGTCGCCCTTGCAATATTTTTTGAAGAATGGCTGCGGGTTTTGACTCTTTTTCCACTTGTGCTTGTAATATTTTTTTTTCTTTTTCGAGGCGCTTTTCACTCACGTCTTCAGGATTTAAAACCTCAGGGTTGCAGGCAGCAATATGCATCGCAATATTGCTCCCAAGCATGGAAGAGCCCGCACTCAACCGTACCAGAACCCCTATTTTTTTACCATGAAGGTATGTGTAAATGGCTTCTCCTTCCCCTTGGGTTTTTATCAAAACACCTCGACGAATTTGGATGTTCTCACCACAACGGAGAATGAGCTCCTGCCTTGCTTGTTCAACAGTATGAGTGCTCGCATTTTGTTCAACAGGCAAGTTCTTGAGTTGTTCGAGATCAGTGTGTGGATGAGATAACGCGGAGCGGGCAACCTTTTCACCAAAAGATTTGAAAGACGCCTCGTTTGCGACAAAATCGGTCTCGCAGTTAATTTCCAGCATAACGGCTTGATGAGGCGTTTGCTGAATAAAAATAGCACCTTCGGTCGCAATGCGGCCTGCTTTTTTGGCGGCTTTGATTTGACCGGTGCGACGCATCAGCTCTATGGCATGTTCCACATCGCCCGCGCTTTCCACGAGCGCTTGTTTGCACTCCATAAGGCCAGCGCCTGTTCGTTCACGAAGTTCTTTTACGAGAGTTGCTGTAATTGGCATATTTTAAGTTTCCGTTTTGTGAAGGAGTGAGTCACTTGCCTCTTGATTCAATTCGGGAGGAAGGGGCTCTTCCATTTCCACTTTTTGAGAAACTGTTTTCTTACCTTTAGACGTTTTTTTGACCTTCGGAGGCAACTCAGGGTTGTCCTCGGCCGAAGTGCTTGCTTTCTCAAGCGCTGCCTCAATTTCTTTAAGATGAGCTTCCCGGGTTTCAAGGCAAGCATCTACCACCCCTTTAAGATAAAGTTCAATGGCCTGTGCGGCATCATCATTACCCGGAATAACATAATCCACCCAGCTCGGATCGTTATTCGTATCCACAACCCCCACAATCGGCACCCCTAATTTCCTCGCTTCTTTGATGGCAATATGCTCGTGCCCTACATCGATGACGAAGAGCGCATCAGGCAAAGTGGTCATATGACGGATCCCCCCCAAACTTCTATTTAATTTTTCCATTTCTCGCGTTAAATTTTGAACTTCTTTACGAGGGAGTTGTTCAAAAGTCCCCTCTTTACTCATGGTTTCAAGTTCTTCTAATCGCAGAATGGAATTACGAATGGTTTTATAGTTCGTCAGCATGCCGCCTAACCACCGATAGTGGACATAGGGCATCCGTAAGCGTTCCGCATGCATCTTTACGAGTTCTCGTGCAGGACGCTTGGTTCCTACGAACAATATGTTCCCTTTTTTTTCGCAAATTCGTTTAAAAAAATGAATGGCGCGCTGATAAAGAGCGAGCGTTTCTTCTAGATTAATAATGTGGATGTGTTGATAAGTCCCATAAATGTACGGCGCCATTTTTGGGTTCCAAAAGGAGGTTTTATGACCAAAGTGAACCCCCGCCTTAAGCATATCTCGCAAAGTGATATCTGACATATTTTAAAAACTTATAGAATTGGGTTAAGCCTCCACCTGCCCCATCTCTCCACTAAGACTTTTTACAGGTCTTAGCACCCAGAGAAATGTGTCGGCACGTGTGTGTTCTGTTAAAATGCGGTTTATACCACGAAACCTTATCATACAACAATGAGCATTTCTCTAAAAACTCCAGAAGAAATACAAAAAATGCGAATAGCTGGCAAACTTGCCGCTCGCGTTTTAACCATGATAGAACCTTACGTAAAGGTAGGTATTACCACGAATTTACTCAATGAAATTTGCCACACCTATATTGTCCAAAACCAACATGCTATTCCAGCACCTTTAAATTACAGGGGGTTTCCAAAATCCATCTGCACTTCTGTGAATCACGTGGTGTGTCATGGGATCCCCGATGACAAACGTCTCCAGAATGGCGACATTATCAATATTGACGTGACCGTTTTAAAAGACGGCTATCATGGGGATACCAGTCGCATGTTTTTTGTAGGAACGCCTTCTCGCATCGCCCAAAAATTGGTTGAAGTTACTCAAGAATGTTTGAATTTGGGAATTCAAATCGTACGTCCAGGTACAACCTTAGGCGATATTGGCCATGTTATTCAAACCTATGCAGAGCAAGAAGGGTTTTCAGTCGTCAGAGAATATTGCGGTCATGGCATTGGCAAAATGTTTCATGAAGCGCCTCAGGTTTTACACTATGGAAAAAAAGGGACTGGTCTTGTTTTACAGCCAGGCATGACTTTTACCATTGAGCCTATGGTCAACGCAAAAGGCCACGAAGTTATGCGTCTTTCAGATGGCTGGACTGTAGTAACGAAAGACCACAGCCTTTCCGCACAGTGGGAACACACCCTTTGTGTAACTAAAAAAGGGGTGGAAATTTTAACTAGTGAGTGATTACGATTACAGATTTTTAAAATTTATTTTGCAAGGGGGCGAGCAGTTGCGTTTGAGAAACAAAAGTTTATCTCGTGTGGGTTCTTTGTTTCCACAACGCATATACCGCTGGAATGACTATTAAAGCAAGAAGAGTGGCGCTTACCATTCCACCTACCATGGGGGCCGCAATGCGACGCATCACCTCAGAGCCGGTGCCGCTCCCCCACATAATCGGCAAGAGCCCCATGATAATAGCAAATACAGTCATCATGATGGGACGTACGCGGAGCAAGGCACCCCGCATCACCGCCTCGTTCAGATCAGCTTCTGAAAATGGCTGGCCGCTTGCCTTTCGCTCAAGCGCAATCGCTTTGTGAGCGTGGTTAATATAGAGCACCATGATGACGCCAATCTCTGCCGCTACGCCCGATAGCGCGATAAAGCCTACGGTTACCGCGACCGATAGGTTATAGTCAAGCCACCACAGTAGCCACACGCCCCCAACCGCAGCAAAGGGTACCGAAAGCATCACAATCAGAGTTTCCGTCACGCGCATGAAGTTAAGAAATAGTAACAAGAAAATGATGAGAAGTGTGATCGGTATGACGATTTTCATTTTTGCAGCAGCACGTTCCATATACTCAAACTGCCCGCTCCAGGTTATGTAGTACCCTGGTGGGAATTTTACCTTCTCCGTTACTGCTTTGCGCGCATCCGCCACATAGGATCCGATATCACGGTCTCGGATATCTACAAAAATATAGGCAGAAAGAAGTGCATTCTCGGTGCGGATGGCAGGTGCACCTTTGACTATCTTAACTTCGGCGAGTTGCCCCAGTGGGATCATCGCGCCATCCATGTTCGGGATGAGGACTTCACGAGCAATCGCTTGTAAATTCCCCCGCAACTCGCGCGGGTAGCGGACAATCACACCAAAGCGTTCGCGCCCTTCTACTGTCGTTGTGACCATTTCACCACCCAATGCCGTAGAAACAACGTCTTGCAATTCACCTACACCTAGTCCATAGCGCGCCAGAGCCTCCCGATTCGGCTCAATATCAAGGTAAAAGCCGCCGGTAATACGCTCTGCAAAAACACTGGTTGTACCGGGGACTTGTTTTACAATCGCCTCAATATCGCGAGCCACGCGCTCTATCCCACCCAAATCTTTACCGAACACCTTAATGCCAATGGGAGTTCGGATCCCCGTTGCGAGCATGTCGAGGCGCGCCTTGATTGGCATGGTCCACGAATTAGCAATGCCTGGAAATTGCAACGCCTTGTCCATTTCTGAAATCAATTTACTTGTGGTCATGCCGTCGCGCCATGCTGTTTCCGGTTTGAGATTGATCACCGTCTCGAACATTTCGAGCGGTGCTGGATCCAGAGCCGTTTGCGCGCGCCCTGCTTTTCCATACACGGAAGCGACTTCTGGAAAACTTTTTATGATCTTATTCTGCGTCTGCAAAACTTCCACCGCTTTGGTAATAGACATAGCCGGGAGCGATGCCGGCATGTAAAACAGAGTGCCCTCATTTAAGGTTGGCATAAACTCGGAGCCTAGTCGATGCGCGGGATAAATACTTAAGCCAAATACCACAAGGGCACCTACGAGAGTTGTTTTTTTCCAGTGCATGACGGTTGCGAGGACGGGGCGATAAATCCAGATCAAAAAGCGGTTCAGCGGATTTTTGTGTTCTGGCATGATTTTGCCGCGTATAAATAGCCCCATTAACACCGGAACCAGTGTGATAGACAAAAGAGCCGCACCAGCCATGGAAAAGGTCTTTGTAAAGGCAAGAGGGGCGAACAGTCGCCCTTCTTGCGCCTCCAGCGTGAACACGGGCAAGAATGACACGGTAATGATGAGTAATGAGAAAAACAATGCCGGACCGACTTCTTTGCATGCGGCTAACATGGCTTCAAGGCGCGAGCCTCCTTCTTTCAGCCGCTCCAGATGCTTGTGTGCGTTCTCAATCATCACAATCGCGGCGTCTACCATTGCGCCAATGGCAATCGCAATTCCACCGAGACTCATAATGTTGGAATTCATGCCGAGGACACGCATGGAAATGAAGGCGATAAGAATACCGATGGGCAACATCACGATGGCAACTAAAGCACTACGCACATGCATTAAGAACACGATACACACCAGAGCAACGATAATACTTTCCTCAAGCAACGTGTTTTTTAGATTTTTGATAGCGCGGTAAATGAGTTCGGAACGGTCATAAACCGTTTCGATCGTAACGCCTTCTGGCAAGCCAGACGCAATTTCAGAAATCTTAGCCTTGACGTTTTGAATGACCTTAAGTGCGTTCTCGCCATACCGTGCCGTTACGATGCCGGATACCACTTCCCCTTCACCGTTTAACTCAGTAAGGCCTCGCCGCTCGTCTGGAACAAGCTCAACACGGGCAATATCGCGAATGAAGACCGGCGTACCCTGCTCTGCTTTGACGACGAGATCTTCGATATCGCCTATGCCTCGGAGATACCCTTTGCCGCGTACCATATACTCGGTTTCGGTCATTTCCAGTACACGCCCGCCCACATCACGGTTGGACTCGCGGATCACCTGTACCACCTTATTGAGTGGAATGTTATAGGCGCGGAGCTTCACCGGATCCACCGCAACTTGGTATTGCTGCACAAAACCGCCGACGGAAGCGACTTCGGATACCCCCTCGGCTTTGGTGAGCTGATAACGTAGATACCAATCCTGGATGGTACGCAATTCGGCGAGTGACTTGTTCACCCCGATGACTGCATACTGATAGACCCAACCCACCCCCGTCGCATCGGGTCCAATCTGCGGTGTAATGCCCCTGGGCAATTTACCAGCCGCGAAGTTAAGGTACTCAATGACACGAGAACGTGCCCAGTAGATGTCAGTGCCATCCTCGAAGATGACATACACAAAGGAAGCACCGAAAACCGAAAAGCCTCGTACCACCTTGGATTTCGGCACTGAAATCATACTCGTTGCCAGCGGATAGGTGACTTGATCTTCCACCACTTGTGGGGCTTGTCCGGGATATTCCGTAAAGACGATTACCTGCACATCCGACAAATCCGGCAAAGCATCCAGTGGGGTTTTGACGATGGCATAAATGCCTGTCAATGTGATGAGAATCGCGGTAAAAATCACCAGAAAACGGTTCTTTGCTGACCAGGTTATGATAGCGTTTAACATATCAGTGTTCTGAATGCCCCAGCCCACCGAGTGCTGCCTTAAGGTTGCTCTCTGCATCGATCAGAAAGTTAGCAGAGACAACCACTCGCTCTCCCTCGGCAACGCCATCCCTAATTTCTACAGTACTGTCGCTCCGCATACCCAATGTGACCGTGCGTACTCCGAAACGTCCTTCTGCCACTTGCACCAGTACGATTTGGCGCGTGCCGCTATCCAGAACTGCAGAAGTGGGTACAGTCAGCACCTTCTTCTTGTCAGCGACTGGGATCTCAACCTCGGCAAACATGGCAGGCTTGAGCAGGCCTTTTGGATTTGAGATCTCCAGTCGAACAGGAACGGTACGGGTTGCCGAATTCAGAGTGGGATAAACATAAGTGATCTCCCCTTCTAGGAGTGTGTTGGGATAAGCCGTTACCTTCACCTTAGCCTTAGCCCCTGTCTTAACGAGCGCAATATCTTGTTCAAAGACGTCGGCTATCACCCATACGGTGGCAAGATCGGCTATCTGATATAGCATTTCGCCTGGCATGAAGCGCATTCCCTGTACGGCTTTTTTCTCCAGCACAATCCCAGAGACAGGGGCACGGAAGGTTAAGGTTCTCTGGGGCGTTTCAGATTGAGTCAGTCTCTTTACCTCTTCATCTGAAATATCCCAGTTCTTAAGGCGTAGCAGACTGGCCTCGGCGAGCGCCTGCATACTTTGCTGGGTACGGTCGTCCGCGTCTTTTAACGATACAACACCTTGCGTAGCAATATGATATTCACGCTGCGCAGAAACGAGTTCCGGGCTATACACGTCGAATAATGCCTGCCCCTTAGCGACTAACTCCCCAGTCGTGTTCACATGCAATTTTTCTATCCATCCCTCAAACTTTGGAGCAATGGTGTAGAGCTTCCGCTCATTGGCTTCCACCCTACCAAAAGTACGTACCGTTTTATCCAACACGCGCATCGCTACCTGTTCGGTTTTTACACCCAGTTTTTGCACTTTTTCAATGCTGATCTTGATTGAATGGCCGTTCGGTTGTGTATCCTCTCCTTCATACACCGCCACATAATCCATACCCATTAAATCTTTCTTAGGCACGGGGGAAGTATCGGGCAAGCCCATAGAATTTCGGTAATATAAAATTTTTCTGGCGGATCCTTTTTTCAGATCTCCTCCGTCTGGTGAGGAGATTTTCTCTTGCTTCTGACTTGTCCACCAATAGCCGATTCCTCCAGCCATAAGGGTTACGACGAGAACCCACAGCATCCTTTTCGTTACTTGCTTCATAGTAGGTCTTCTCCCACCAATCGTTCGATTTGGGCCAAACGCATCCGTGCCTCCGTCTGGGCTTTTAATATTTCCAGGTTAGCATTCAAGATTTGTCGTGCCGCATCCAATAATGTCGCAAAATCTACTTTGCCAGTCTGGTAACCGATCAATGCCGATTCAAAGGTGACCTTCGCTTGCGGCAACAAGCCGCTTGTACTCAGCAACTCCGTACGTTCTGCTGCAACAATACCAGACAAGTGTTCGGTTAAAAGAGACAGAACGCGATTGAGGGTCGCTTCCTTGCGCGCCTTAGCAGCGACTAGCATTGCCTCCGATTCACGCTCCTCAAACCGGCGTGTTTCGAGTTGCAATGGAATATTGAGTTCGAACATCACACCCCATTCGCGCACGGCGGTGTCGACTTGGGTTGGAGAAACCCCCAACACAAAATCAGGGTAACGGTTTTTGTATACGAGTTTTCGCTTTTTTTCACTTGCGTGAATTGCGGCTTCATCTATAAATAAATCTGGATTGTGTTCACGAATACGATTTTCGAGTGCAGTATAGTTTTCCAAACGAGCTGTTGCGGGGATGCTAGGTAAGCGTTCTGGTGTGGCAAGCGGGGAAGTTATTGGACGCGACAACAAAGCATTTAGGTGGGATACAACTTGTCGCTCTGTATTGTCTAGCTCGATAAGAGTGGTTTTTATAACTGTTTGTTCAACTTGCGCGCGCACCGCATCTTGTTGTGCGGCAAGTCCGTTGGCATAGCGTATCTCGGCAACTTTCTCCATTTGCACCATGAGATCAAGGAGGGAATGGGTAATTTTTTGGCTCTTCGCAACATAGTAATACTGTGCATAAGACGATTTGATTTGCGTAGATAATTCCGCCCAGGTGGTCGTGGTTCGTGCAAGCGCTTCGTCTGCCTCCGCCTCGGCGAGGCCACGCCTAAGGCCACGCTTACCAAACCACGGTACACTTTGCATCAGCTGATAGCGGGTACTTCCCACTTCGGATGGCAGCAAACTCGTTCTTTTGTTTGTTTCCCGATTGCTAATATCCATTAACTCCGTACGGAATATTGGATCGGGTAGATTATCTGCTGGGGGAATGCGCGTTTTTGCGGCGTCCGCCTCATGTCGCATGGCTCTTAGTTCTGGATTATATTCTTGTGCATAGGCGAGAAGAGGAGCGAGTTCGGAACCTAACAATAGATCTTCAGTTTGGACGACTGATTCAGAAGGCGCATCAGGAGGATCATTTGTTTGTTTGGCCTGGCCAGTTGCCAAGGGTAGCGAGAGGATGAGGGCTAATATCCAAAGAAGCATACAAAAGTCCATTTTTTTCTAAGACCATTGTATCTATAGAATGGGACGCTCGCAAAGGCCTCTTTTCCTTTTCATCTTTTTACCGCCATGTTAATGTCTATTTGCTTTATGGTGGGGAGCAACCCAAAAAATAACTTGGAGGAACTCAATGCTTGTTCAAGAATGGCGAGAAGGTGATTATCTAGTTTCAACTGATCTGAAAAAATTGGATATTGCCTGTATTCACTTTGAACTGTCACATAGTTACTGGGCAGAGAAAATTTCTAGACACTTAGTAGAAAAATCAATCCAAAATTCACTTTGTTTTGGAGCGTACCACGCTGCTTCCGGGACACTGGTTGGGTTTGGAAGAGTGGTTTCCGATTTTGCGACTTTTGCCTACCTGGGCGATGTTTTTGTACTTTCTGAACATCGAGGAAGGGGCATTTCTAAGTTTCTAATGCAATGCATTATGAAACACCCAGAACTTCAGGGGCTTCGGCGCTTTTGCCTTGGCACCAAAGATGCACATACACTTTATCAGAGGTTTGGCTTTAAGGTGGTCAAAGAGCCGAATAACTGGATGGAAATTAACGTCGAAGATATTTATCTGCAAAAACCTTCTGTGCCAATGTAACTGCTTCAATCCGAATGACAAGGGAGTCACTAATGGTGTGAGCAGTTACCAATAAAATAAAGTAAACTGCGGAATTTGGATGTTTTTACAACTTTTAAAGAACTCCATTGTGGAGTTCCTGTAGGTCAAGTTTCTTTTTTTATGAAGAAAGGAGTTACCTATGCGTAACTTCTCTGTTTTTCTTATTGGAGGCATTTTTTGCCTCCTTTCGGTTTCTTATGCAGGTGAAAAAGAAAACCTGCAAAAAGCCATCGCTTCCTTGCTCAGGTGCGTCACCTTAAATGACGTCCGCGAAACTATCCTGGGGCTCAAGCCCTTATGGCAAGATTTTAGGGCTGAGCTGGAAGCTGTCAAAGCGCTCCCGCTCGACACGAGCGAGCAGCTGCAGGCTGCACAAAAGCGCTATGAGGCCGTGAAATTTTCAGTTACAAAACTGGAAACCCGCATATTGATTGCGGTGACCATCGCCGGATACGAAATAAACGAAAACCTGTTCTCTGCAGAAGAGAAAAAGGTTGCACTGACCAAGCTTTTCCGGCTGGCGAACGACCTAGAAAAATTCCAGATAGGAGATCCGTGGACTAGTTTCACTCGCATCAAGGCGCCGCTCATCGGACTTAGGAAGGCGCACACCTCTGTGCACCAATATACTGCTTGGTTTTATATCCAGCGCCTAGAACAAGGCAACCAGCAGTTGATAACCTGGTGGGAACAAAACGGCAAGCCTGCCGAAGGACTTGAAAAACTCAAGTCCATCCAGCAGCAGCTGAAGGAGGCGGCACCTTGTGCAGAAAACACCGATCCACGGCAGCTAGAAGGGCTGCACCTCCGACTCATGGTGTGGGATTGCGAGAGCACATATAGTCTTCCCGAAGGCCCTAATTAAGCACCCACCAGGCGGAACCCATGGGTTCCGCCTAGTGAACGAGCTTAATGCTGGACTATGTTCAGCTCGCGCCGCTTTTCTTCAAGCACTCTTAAAGCTGCCATAAGGGCAACAGGGTTAAGTGCTTTCGCATACCCTATCATAAGAGTAAGCTCAGCCCTTTCACTCTCCACTGCGCGACGTTTTTCTTGCCACATTTCTGTGGCCGCATCCGCCGCTTTATTCCTTGAGAGATACTCAGTCGCCCAGCTGAGACTATACTTTTCACTCTCCTTTTGTTGTAGAGCTTTGACAGCCGATTGAATCATGGTGGCATCAGCCGTTTTTAGGCAATCCAACACTTGGATGGAAAGATTATAGTCTTCCTGTACCAACGCCAGCCGTTTTTCTCTCCACGCTTCTGTGGCCGCATCGAGGGAAGCCGCTTTATTCGTTGAGAGATCCCAGTTAAGACTATCTTCTTCGCGCTCTTGTTCACGCCTTTTCTCTTGTAGCGTGTTTATAGCTGTTCGCAACTCTTGGGGAACAGCTATTTTTAGATACTCTAACGCGAATGTGCAGTCAAACTGCTCGTACTCTCCGAGCGCTTTCTCTTGCATCACTCGTAAAGCGATGCGGATAGCCATGGGATTGCTTTCTGCCAGCAGTTTCATCCCAGCGGGCGAAAGGGGAGCCTCGCTCCAGGTAACCTGCACACTGCCATCATGCGCATGTTCATTGTCCTGTTGAGCTCCAACGATTTTAGGATCGTTGAAGTGGATATTCGCACCTGGATCAAGGATCCATATGGCATCGACAAGCCTTTGGGTATTGGCTTGATTGTAATTTGCAGCCCTGTAATCCGTAGGATTACCATCTGTGCTAACCACAGGAAAGCTGCATCGAACCAATTGATATTCCTTGGGGCCCAAGCTGAGAGTGGGGCGAAAATCTAGAAAAACATCTGGAAAAATATTTGGTTGCTGTTGTTCAGCCTGCTCCTTCTCGCAGGCTTCTTTCCGTAGCCCTTCGACAATAATGCCAAGTGACTTTTCTGTCTTTGGGCTTAAATTCCCTCTATAGATTATTTCATCAGCAACATCAAATCGGTCCATGCTGATCATTTTTTCAAAAAAACAGGTTACTTTGCCCGCCAGCGTATCGGGGGCATTATAAGAAGCAAAGCACTGCGTTAGTGCTTTATCAATGCTGATGGGTTCTCGGCATTTTTCTTTTTCGGAAACGACAGGAATACCCCTCAGGATACGCGAGTGCTCTGTTCGTTCAATCGCGTCGACCTCCATGGCCCTTTCCCGTATGGCCTCTCGCTCAGGATGAGACCAGCGACCAGTGAGATCCGAGGGATCTTTTTCTGGACAACCACTTTGTGCCTGTGCACAAAACAGAGTGGCCCAAAATAGCAGTGCAGTAACAAAAGTAGGTTTCATAGAAACCTCCTTTCAACAACGGGTTGTACGGCGCTAGCAAGTACAACTTGAAATTAGGAAATAAATAAGTCATGACCACACGGTCATGAGATCAAACATTGGGGAATGGACAATATAGAAAATTCTGCTGCAAAACAACCACGGCTAGTAAGGGCCTGTAAAAGAATAACTTTTCCTTTTTAGCATCCCATCTTGGGCCCATCTTTGAATGTTTTGTTCTTCAGAAAAGCGCTTACATAGAATAACTATGCGCGCGTTTTTCGTTGAACAAAACATTCAAATCTGGACCCAATTCTCTGCGCTAAAAAGGAAAAGTTATTCTTTTACAGGCCCTAAGCAATTGGCGCGAGCTTCTTTTTTATTATCTCTGCAACTTTCACGGGGAGGTCGGGATCGTAAGTCCAGTCAGCTAAAGCACTCTTATTGGCAAGTGGGTTGTTGGAAAAGAGTAAGAGATCACATCCGGCGTGTATCGCCTTGACCACTCTTTCTTCTAAGCTAAAATTCTGTGCGAGCGCACCCATTTGCAGATCATCTGCCACGACGAGCCCTCGAAATTGAAGGTCAGATTTAAGAAGGCGGGAAATAATGTTAGGAGATAAAGTAGCGGGGAGAAAAGGATCCCATTTTCTCATCATGACATGGCCTACCATGATGAGATCAGCCATTCCTTCTCCAATCAAGTTTTTGAAGGGTATCCATTCTTCAGGTTGAAAACTTTCTGTGATGTCGACAAGCCCTGCATGCGTATCCCCTCTCGCGAATCCCAGCCCTGGGAAGTGTTTTAAGGTCGTTAACACACCTGCTTGCTTATGTGCCTTGATAAAGGCGCTTGCATAGCGCACAACTTGCTCGGGATTTTCTGAAAAGGAACGTTCATAAGCACCAATAGGACAGGATTCGTTTTTTAAGTCCACAACCGGAGCAAAATTAATGGTAATGCCAAATTCTTTTAGAGTTTTAGCCATTCGATAGTAAAGTTCATAGGCCTCTCGTTCGTCATACTGGCCTGAAACGTATTGGCAAGAGGGAAATTCCTCAAAACCACAGGCTTTATTCAACCTTTGTACTTTCCCTCCTTCTTGGTCAATGGCAATCCATAGATCAGGGTTTGCCTTTTTTAAAGCATGGGTGAGTTCCTTCAGTTGTTTGGGACTTTCAATGTTATAAGAAAACAAAATAACACCGCCGACGATGCCTGTTTTAATATGGTGAAGGACTGTTTTTACAGCACTGTCTGCAGGCGTTTGACCTGGGAACCCTATCATAAGACGTTTACCAGCTGATGAAAAATTGAGCATGTCTCCTTGCGCTTTTTTAGATCTGTGTCCTATAGTGTGAATAGATGTTAATCTTACCATCACCACTTTCACTATGCTTCACTTCCCTATTCCCACTTATTTTGAGGCGAAATTGACCTTCTAAACTAAAGTTGAGAGAATGCCATTTAGATTCGGAATTTAAAATCTATTAAGGAGAGGAGGGAACTCAAATGTCCAAACTTTATAATAAAATTTTTGTTCTTACCGTCTTTGTGAGTGGAGCCGCTCTATTTCAACAAAACGCGTGGGCGCTTTCCTTTTTGAATTATTCTTTGGATTCTTTGTCCAATCAGATCAGCCATCTTTATCGGGAGTTGGAAAAATTTGAACAAAAGTCGCTTATCCCTCCTCAGACTTCACGGTTTGGAGTAGACGCATTAACGCCAGAGCATGCCCCAAACCTCATCGATACTTCAGAGGAAGAGTTTCCTGCTTTAGGCCAGAACTTGAGGGAGCAAGAGGGAGAACTTCCCTCGTAACATTCGGCCCTTGTCTTTTTTGCCGGCCACGCTTGCGCTTAGGCCGGCCTACTTCACTCCCTTATCCCTTCTCCTCCTTAATATTCCCTTTCCGCCGCGAAATGCGCCAGGGTAGCGAGTGCTTCACGATAGAGAGTAGGCGGGAGGCTTTCTAAGGATTTTATGGCTTCTTCCATTTTATCCTTTGCAAGTTGTCGAATGTCTTTTATGATCCCGTTTGTTTCAAGAATATTTTTGAGTTCCCCCAGTTGTTCAGGCGTTCTTTTAGACTGAAAAAACGTTTGAACCCACTTTTTTTGTGAAGCCTGGCTTCTTTGCAGAAGATAAATAAGTGGTAAAGTAAGTTTCCCGCCGGCAAGATCATCGCCTATATTTTTCCCGATATATTCTATAGAGCCGGTGAAATCAAGAAGGTCATCGATAATTTGAAAGGTCATCCCAACATTCAAGCCAAACTGGGCTAGTGTCGATTGGTGTGAAGATTGGGCATTTAAGGCGCCCAGCTCCGCAGAAGCTTCAAAGAGTTTGGCTGTCTTTCTCTGAATGATGTTGAGATATTGTTCTTCTGTGATGTTAAGGGAATGGCAGGTAGTCAGTTGTAAGACTTCTCCTTCTGAAATAGCATTCGTGGTATCCGATAAAATGGCCATGACGGGCATACTTCCCACTTGCACCATAAGCTGAAAAGCACGAGAGTATAAAAAATCCCCAACGAGAACGCTCGCTTCGTTTCCCCAAAGCGCATTTGTTGTTTGATGTCCCCGCCTAAGCTCAGAATGGTCAACCACGTCATCATGCAATAAAGTGGCGGTGTGGATAAATTCAATCACGGCTGCGAGCGTCACATGCATCTCCGTAACCGGTCCAAAGCAACGGGCTGCAAGGAGCAGTAACAAAGGGCGGAGGCGTTTACCGCCGCTTTCTATAATGTAATGTCCGATTTGGTTAATGAGGGGGACGTCTGATGAGAGGGGTTTCCCCAGTATAAGGTCGTCAACTGCTGCAAGTTCTGGACGTACTAACGCTCGAAGCGCATCTAAACTCATGAAAATCTATTTTTGAGGGCTGATATTATCCCCATTCGTTTTATCAGAAATAGGATATAATTGAACGGCTGGGTAGGAGGAGCGAGCCCCTGCTAAAAGCAAAAGAGTGTTTTTTTTTATCCGCATAATTATTCTCAAATTCTGTAAAAGGTAGGGATTGATAACATGGCACAAGATGTTTTAGCACTTATTAAAAGAGGTACGGAGGAAATTCTACCAGAATCCGAGCTTGCTCCGCTACTCAAGTCGGGTAAGTCTCTTTGCATTAAAGTGGGGTTTGACCCAACCGCGCCTGATTTGCACTTAGGGCACACGGTGCTTCTTAATAAGATGAGGCATTTTCAAGACTGTGGGCATGAGGTAATTTTTTTAATTGGGGATTTCACGGGCATGATTGGCGATCCCAGCGGGAAAAACAAAACTCGGCCTCCTCTAACCCAAGAAGAAGTTCAAAAAAATGCAGAAACTTACCGGAAGCAAGTTTTTAAAATACTCATCCCAAAAAAAACAAAGGTCGTCTTGAATTCAGAGTGGATGTCTCGACTTTCTGCACGTGATCTGATTGAGCTTGCATCACGAGAAACGGTGGCGAGAATGTTGGAAAGGGATGATTTTTCCAAACGGTTTCATCAAGGGGAGCCTATTGCTATTCACGAGTTTTTATATCCTTTATTGCAAGGCTATGATTCTATTGCCCTTCATTCAGATATTGAAATGGGAGGGACTGATCAAAAATTTAATATGCTGATGGGACGAACCCTGCAAAAACAAATGGGACAAACGCCCCAGGTTGTGATAACGGTGCCTCTTTTAGAAGGCTTGGATGGGGTGCAGAAGATGTCCAAATCACTCGGGAACACCGTAGCCATCAGAGATCCCCCTAAAGACATGTTTGGAAAGCTGATGTCCATTTCAGATCTCCTGATGTGGCGGTATTACGATCTCTTAAGCTTTCGGAGCACGTCTGAAATTGAAAAATTAAAAGTGGAGGTTGCTGCAGGCAAAAATCCACGAGACGTTAAGGCCGCTTTGGCGAAGGAGATTATAGAACGCTTCCATTCCCAGCAAGCCGCTTTGGAAGCTGAACAAGATTTTATTGCGCGGTTTAGGGAACATGCATTGCCACAGGATATTCCAGAACGTAAGATCTCAACTACAAAAGCGGAACTTTTGATTACGCATGTTTTAAAGGAAGGGGGGCTTGTCACGAGCACATCGGATGCAATCCGGATGATTCGACAAAAAGCGGTGCATATGGATGGGCAAATGGTGTCAGATCCAGCTTTAACGGTGCCCATGGGGTTGGCTCATGTTTATCAGGTGGGTAAGCGACGGGTTGCAAAAATAGAGATCGTTCGCTCTGTGTGAAAATTGCTTTAGGGTTAGAGTATGCGGGCAGTTGTTATTTTGGATGGCAGTACCAAGTTGGAAAAGCCACGCTGCAAGATATCCTAGAGAAAGCTATTGGGCGTGTAGCGGACGCACGCGTGAGAATTCCTGTATGGTGTGCAGGGCGGACAGACCGAGGCGTCCATGCCATCCACCAAATTATTCATTTTGAAACAGTAGCCAAACGAGATCGGGAAGCTTGGCGACTCGGTATCAACCGGTATCTCCCGCATGACATTCGAGTGCTATGGGCAAAAGAAGTTCCTGATCTTTTCCATGCACGTTTTTCTGCCCGCAGCCGTTCATATAGATATATCATCGACAATCATGCCATTACGGGGGCACTGTTTGCGAAACGCTCCTATGGTTTTCGATATCCCCTCAATGTTTCCAAAATGTTAGAAGCTGCAAAGATCTGGATAGGGCAACATGATTTTTCATCCTTTCGGGCAGCGGGGTGTCAGGCCAAGCATGCCGTACGCACGGTGTACACCTTTTCAGCTACCCGAAACGGGCATTGGATTATCTTAGAGGTAAAAGCAGATGGTTTTTTGTATCATATGGTTCGTAATATGGTGGGGGTTCTGATCCCCATAGGGCAAGGATCGAGGCCTGTAGAATGGGCAAAAGTTGTGTTGGATGCCAAAGACCGAAAACAAGCGGGATTGACTACATCGCCGCAGGGTCTTTATTTTTTAGGAGCGCACTATCCGGAGCATTTTGAAATCCCAACCACACTTCGAGAAACTCTTCCATGTCTATACTCCTCATGAATGAAGAGGCTGCTTTTCTTCTAGAATTTTTTAACGTTTAAATTCCGGAAAAAGTTGTAGCCCTTGGTTTTGTTTTCTTTGAATTTCTTCTTGTGTGTGTTCCAGTGCAATAAAACGCTCTGGGGTAGCTGGGTGAGTCCCCAAAAATGTTTGGTTAATACTGTCTGGATGTTCTGCAGCCATTCGTCGCCAAAAATCAGCAGCGTGGTTAATTGGCAATCCGGCACGAGCCATAATATAAAGGCCTACATAGTCTGCCTCGGCTTCGAATTCTTTAGAGTAAACTCTGCCACCCACACTGCCAAATATCCCAGTATCAACGCCCGTACCGGCTTCTATGACAGCATCAACCAATCTTCCTAAGAAAACATTTCGCTTTTGTGCATCCAGGTGTTTCATTGTATTGTGAGCCAATTCATGAGCGATCACGAGTGCCAATTCATCATCATTCTCAGTAAAACGAATTCAATTATTGACATTTTTTATAGGAGTTAATTCAATAATTTTGATTAATTCGAGAGAGGAGTAAACAGGGATTTTTGTAGACTTGAAGTCTTTTCTGTTTCTGCTGACAATTGCTTGACAGCCAGCATGAGCAGCCGCTTGGTAAATAACCGCGTCTTCATAATCTGTCATTTTTGTGCTCAAAGCAGTCGCCAAGACGGTGCGGTTAATCGGGGAAACTTCCAACAATTCCAGTATTTTTTCAATCGCTTGATGTGCTTTTTTTGTGCCAATGACCTTGGTAGCTAAATAATGAATGGTTGTAATCGAAGAGGCTGAAACATAACCGTTCATCCGACCCATCTCAACGAGTGAAAAGAGCTTTGCAGCAGGTTCTGAAAACGGTTCTCGATCAAGTAAGACATCGAGGATGATGTTGGTGTCAAATAAGATCTTCAAAGGTATTTTTTTTCTAAATGACGATGGTAATCTTCTTTGGCAACTCTAGCATGTCGAAGAGAACCTCGCAAAAATTGAACGATAGGGGTGTTCTCCGTCTTTTCTATCCTTTTGTTTTGGTCGAGTAAAGAAAAGTACTTGGCTACGAGTTGTGATACCGATTGGTGATGCTGCTGTGCATAACGTTTGGCTCGCTCGATGAGTGTTTCATCTAAACGAAGCGTTAATTTTGTTTGTGTGTTCATAAGCGGTAGAGTGACGTATAATTTTTAATTAATTATACGCTGTAATTTGTCCCATTTTCAAGGCGCAAAAAGAGGCGCATAGTATGACCACGTAACTCTTTTCAGATTTGCTTATGTCACCCCGTATCAAAATTTGTGGAATAACCCATGTTAAAGACGCCTTAAGTGCAGCAGCATTGGGTGCGGACGCCATTGGCCTTATTTTTTATCCTAAAAGCCCACGCTTTGTGACATTCGAGAAAGCTCGTGCGATTGTCCAGGCGCTGCCGCCTTTCCTGACTGTTGTTGGGGTAGTCGTTAATCCGACGACAGATGAACTGTTGCTTCTTCGAAAAGAGGTTCCTCTGGATCTTATTCAGTTCCATGGAAATGAAACGTTAGAATTTTGTGAATCCTTGTCTTTCCCTTATCTGAAAGCATTTCGTGTTTCTACTCCGAATGAAGTCAACTTTTCAAAATGGGAAGAAAGTCATGCAAGAGGGTTGTTGATGGATATGGGGGATAGTGGCGAGAGTTATGTTAAATGCCGAAAGCCTTTGATTCTTGCAGGCGGTTTAACCCCTGAAACGGTCGGGATTGCCATCCAAAAGCTTAAGCCGAGTGCAGTGGATGTTTGCCGAGGGGTCGAAAGGGCGCCGGGCGTAAAGGACGAAAAAAAATTGCGCGCGTTTGTGAAAGCGGTGAAAATGGCTTCTGTTTTTACTTAACCCATTCCACCTTAACACGAAGCTCCCCTGCTGATTTTGCTAAAATCTTATCAATAGTTAAGCAAATCAGATTTTCTGTGTAACATACAGCAAGATGTAATGCATCCAACGTTCGTAAAGAAGTAGCGAAAGAAGCTATCCATTCACGTGCCTGGGTGTAATGCGGTTGCTCTAATAGTTTGAGGCAGTAATACTGCTTTTCAACGTGTGCCCGAAAAACGTTTATCAGAGCATGCGCAGAATCATTGGTGATCTCTTTCATGCGCATTTTTCGCGCAACAGCAGAACAGTATTCAACTTCTACTAATGGACTAATCACCGGATTTTTAATGCCGACAAGAATCTTTTCAACCTTCCTACTCAAAGGCTCTGGACAATAAAATGGGATAATAATAGATGTATCCAGATAATAACTCAAAACCTCGTCTCCTCTCGCTCCGAAGACAAGGCTTGGCTGAGCGTTCCTTTTATTTTAATGGTACTTCGAAAGTCTGCCATGCTAGGAAGGATGGATTCCAAATGATAAGGAATAAGGCGAGCGATAGGTTCATGTCTTCTTAGAATTAAAACTTCCTTACCATGCATTACACTATTTAATAGTTCATGCATATGAGCACGCATTTCTTTCACTTGAATGTGCATCATAGAATTTTCTCTCAAACGTACATATTAAGTGTACACCAAAAAAGCAGCGGATTCAAATGAAAATATTATTTTTTTTGTCATAGCGATTTGACAATTCTGGGGGGGGGCTAATCTTTAAGTTAGGAGGATAAATTTATGATGAAAAATAAAAGTGTAGGAAGTTACCTTTCAATTTTGTTTGCTTTGGGATTTATCGCAAGCGGTGTGGCGAGTGCGGCAGAAGTGGCAATGGAGGTTTTTAGCGAGGTCAGTGGGGGAGAGGAAGCGGCGCAGCCTTCGGGCCCACTCGTAAACATGATTGACAGTCCTGAAAAGATAGGGATTGGTCTGCTTACAATGACTGATGCCACAGGTAGGGTAGATAATTGTACGGGCACAATGACAAGCATGGATGAGGCGACGATGTTTTTTGTTTTAACCGCTGCGGACTGTGTCAAGCCTAGGAAAGGTAGTGTGAAATATAAAACTATTACCTTTCTGCTCCATAAAGGAAAACGTTCAATAAAAGTAGATAAAATCGTCGTTCCTCCTGAGTGGAATAAAACTCATGAACTCAAATACAATTATGCACTCTTGCATCTTTCAATTACGCTAGAGGAATTAGTTCCTGATGCAAGTTATGGCTATGAAGGGGATTCGATGTTAGTAACTTATTCCATCTTGAAAGACAGAACGAGTGGGAAAGAACAAAATAAGACAGATCCATGGAGAAGTGGAGGGCCAGTTGAAGCGAGACTGTATGGATATCAGTGGGATAAGACATTCCATTCGTTAAAAACAAGCAAGATACCACACCCTTATTCTTGCCTTGGAGAACCATCCAGATGGAAGTTTTCGAATATTGACAGCTTTGCTTACTGGGAACTCGTTAAGCTCAAAGATGAGCAAGTCTGTCGCACGTTAGTAGATGCTCACTATGGGTTAGAGCAATTTATAAAAGGAGATAGCCCTTCTTTACGAGGAAGTCCAATGGTATTTGGTGCTCCTAATGGTATTCACCCCAATATAGACACAGTCGTGGCGGCCATGCTTGTTTCGAAGAATTCGGAGATGAAGTCTATATTAGTCATCAACAACAAAATGCTTGGTCAATTTTGGAATTGGGCTAAACAGTTTCAAAAAAATAAGAAATAAGGACTATACCATCCCGTGCCAGAAAAGCCCCGGGAATCTTTTATCCGGGGCAGAGTTTCGTCTTGTCGGATCTGAGGGCCTGTAAAAGAATAACTTTTCATCTTTAGCATCCCATCTTGGGCCCATCTTTGAACGTTTTGTCCTTCAGAAAAACGCTTACATAGAATAACTATGCGCGCATTTTTCTTTGAACAAAACGTCCAAATCTGGACCCAATCTGGGCGCTAAAAAAAGAAAAGTTATTCTTTCACAGGCCCTAAGTGCTTATGCTTGATCCGACCTACAAAACTCCCGTGGGCTTGCCCATGGGAGTGCCCACTTTAGAGATCTCCTGTATACTTTTGCGTGATGAATTTCACTTCTCCTTACAATCTGCCAGATGCGAGAGGACACTTTGGCCCTTACGGAGGGCGCTTTGTTGCGGAAACCCTGATGATACCCTTATTGGAACTTGAAAAAGCCTATGAAGAGGCATCACACAATCCTGCATTTTTGTCGGAACTTTCAGAGGAACTTCTCCATTTTGTAGGAAGACCCTCTCCGTTATATCTTGCAAAACGCTGGAGTAAAGCATTGGGGGGGGCAACCCTCTACCTCAAACGGGAAGACTTGAATCACACGGGTGCCCATAAAATTAACAATACGGTTGGACAAGCCTTGCTTGCGAAAAGGATGGGGAAAACACGCCTCATTGCAGAAACGGGGGCGGGGCAACATGGCGTTGCAACCGCTACGGTTGCTGCCAAATATGGATTTCAGTGTGTGGTCTACATGGGTGTTAAGGATATGGCGCGCCAAGCTGTCAATGTCGAGCGGATGAAACTTTTAGGCGCAACTGTCCAACCGGTTCCGAGTGGCTCTCAAACTCTAAAAGATGCGCTAAATGAAGCGATGCGCGATTGGATCACCCATATCGACGATACGTTTTATGTGATCGGAAGCGTTGCAGGGCCTCATCCTTATCCTAAAATGGTGCGAGATTTTCAGGCCGTCATTGGTAAAGAAACACGCCAGCAAATGATGGAACAAGCAGGGCGTTTGCCCGATAGTTTGGTCGCTTGTGTGGGCGGGGGTTCGAATGCCATTGGTCTTTTTTACCCCTTTTTGAATGAACCTTCTGTAACATGCTTTGGCGTAGAAGCTGCCGGGCACGGACTGAATACGGGGCAACACAGTGCTTCTTTAGCCAAAGGGCGAGTGGGTGTTCTGCACGGCAATCGAACGTATCTTTTGCAGGATAGAGCGGGACAAATTCAAGAAGCGCATTCCATTGCAGCCGGGTTAGATTATCCGGGCGTAGGGCCTGAACACGCTTGGCTAAAAGACTGTGGCAAAATTCGCACTGTGAGTGTAACCGATGAAGAAGCGATATCGGCTTTTCATGAACTTGCATTACACGAAGGTATTCTGCCTGCATTAGAATCAAGCCATGCGTTAGCGTATGTCAAAAAAATAGCACCCACTTTCCCTAGCCATACCCTTATCGTCGTTAATCTTTCTGGACGGGGTGATAAAGACATTCATACTGTTTTATCTCAAACACAATGAACCGGATCACACATCGTTTTAAAGCGCTTAAAAGTCATGCGGAAAAAGCGCTTATTCCTTTTATAGCAGCTGGCGACAGGTGGGGAATAGAAGAAATGCCGCTCCTCTTGCAACACTGTGTTCGCGCGGGAGCAGATCTGCTGGAAATAGGCGTTCCTTTTTCCGATCCAATGGCGGATGGGCCTATTATTCAGGCCGCTTATGAGCGCGCATTGAAAAAAGGCGTTACTCTCGCAAACATCCTTCAGAGCATTGCCCGTTTTCGACAAGTGGATGCGATAACCCCCATTATTCTGATGAGCTATACTAACCCAATTGAACAAATGGGCTATGGTGTCTTTGCAGAAAAAGCCCAAGCGGCTGGGGTGGATGGTTGCCTGGTTGTAGACTGCCCGTTTGAAGAAGGAGAGACTTTGCATAAAGCGCTCACAACGCATCAGATCGATCCTATCTTGCTTGTTTCTCCTACGACACCCGAACACAGAATAGAGCAAATTGCGGAAAGAGCGCGTGGCTTTTTGTATGGGGTTTCTTTGAAGGGCATTACAGGAGCGCATCATCTTGATGTTCAAGCGGTTACGGAAATGGTCCAAAAAATTCGTCGTTATAGCGAACTGCCTATTGGTATTGGATTTGGTATTCACGATGCGAAAAGCGGAGCACTTGTGGCCAAAGTTGCCGATGCCGTTATTATAGGAAGTGCGTTCGTTAAAATCATGGAAAGTGGGACAGAAAATCGGGAACACATTCTGCAGCGTCTTCAAGATTTTCTGCATGAAATAAAGAATGCTATAACCCTATGAGTTGGCTTAAAAAATTATTACCTTCCATTGTTCGAAGGAGAACCGCAAGCAAGAAAGCAATCCCAGAGGGGATATGGTCAAAATGTCCGGCTTGTGATGCGTTTTTATATGCTTCGGAACTCGAACGCAATCTTTATGTATGCCCTAAATGCCAGCACCATATTCGACTCCGTGCTAGGAAGCGCTTGGAAGGATTCTTGGATAGCGAACCTGAAGCAGTCGAAATCATCGACAAAATTACATCCACTGATTTTCTAAAATTCAAAGATACTAAAAAATACAAAGACAGACTTTCGGCCGCCCAAAAAGAAACAGGCGAAAAAGAGGCACTCATTGTCATGAAAGGGCGACTGAAAGGAAGTCCTGTCGTTGTCGCTTGTTTTGAGTTCGCTTTCATGGGGGGATCGATGGGAAGTGTTGTGGGAGAGCGATTTGTGCGTGCTGTAGATCTGGCTTTAGCCCAAAACATTCCTTTCATTTGTTTTGTAATGAGTGGGGGGGCTCGCATGCAAGAGGGAGTCGTTTCTCTTATGCAGATGGCTAAAACCAGTGCCGCGCTTGCGCGCCTCTCGGAACATGCCATTCCCTACATTTCTGTTTTAACCGATCCGACAACGGGAGGTGTTGCAGCGAGCCTCGCGATGCTGGGAGACATTATTATTGCAGAGCCTAATGCTTTGATCGGATTTGCAGGGCCCCGTGTGATTGAGCAAACCATTCGAGAAAAACTACCCGATGGTTTTCAGCGGAGTGAATCGCTACTTCAGCATGGGAGCATCGATATGATCATAAATCGACGTGAGGTGAGGGATAAAATAGCGTCCATACTGGGTAAGCTCACGCCTTCTGTTTATACCCAATTAACTTGAAGATCTGACTATGTTACCCCCTCCCCCGCTGGCGGGGGAGGGTTGGGGAGAGGGCTGAGGAATCGACGCATAATTTTTTAGAAAAACATTTTGTAACTATTCAGCATCTTAATCTGGATACCGCGGTCAAGCCGCGGTATGACGAAGATCCGTCACCCCGCGGTTTAACCGCGTGGTCCAGAAAATGGCTTTACCAAAGCGTTTAACTGGATGCCTCAGAATGTGCTGAATGGTTACAAAATTTATACGTGTCGTATGCAAATTGAAGAAGGTTTTCGAGATTTAAAGAGTTCGCAATATGGTTTTGGATTTGAAAAATCTCGAACAAAGCATATTGCTCGGATCCAAGTATTATTGTTGATTGCGATGCTTGCGGCTTTGTTCGCTTGGTTGACGGGATGGGTAGCCGAGCAGCGAGGTTTGCAATATAAGTTTCAGGCCAACTCCATTAAGCACAAGAGGGTTTTATCGTTATTTTTCCTGGGATGCCGAGTCATCAGTAAAAGAATACACTTTTTGCTGGGGGAGCTCTTTGAAGGGCTTATTAATATTCAACTTAAATTAAGTGTTGTATGTGTTTGATTATGCTTTATTATGCGTCGATCACTCAGGGCCAAACCTTGACGTATCCTAAAAATCTGGGAAGTAACGGCTAAGGCATTCTACGGTTTTTTGTAAAGCGCCACGATTCGATTCAATAATAGTGAAGCACCGTTCGCCTAACTCGGCCCGTTCATTGGGATGTTGCATTAAATGGATGACGGTATTCGCTAACTCGTCTGCAGTGTGGACAACATGAAGGGCGTTCTCTGCGTCAAAACGTTCTACAATTTCTTTAAAATGATGGGTGTGGGGCCCTATTAAAATAGGGCGTTTCCACAGTGCAGGTTCCAAAATATTGTGCCCGCCTTTTGGAACGAGGCTTCCCCCCACAAACGCGATGTCGGAAATTCCATACAGCAGCAGGAGATCGCCGATGGTATCTACGAGGAGAATGGATGTGCTTTCAGAAACATGAGGGGCATGGCTCCACTTTTCAACGGAAAAATGATGCTGCTGACATAACTTTTCTACTGCAAGAAATCGTTCGGGATTACGGGGCGCTAAAAGCGCTAAGAGATTTGGCAAAACAAAACGTATGCGAGAAAAAGCTTCTAAGAGTTTTTCTTCTTCCCCTTCATGAGTGCTTGCCGCCATTAAAATAGGTCTTTCTGCAAAACGCCCTTTCAACGCCTTTGCTTGTTCGCCTATGCTTCCAGGCAGAAAGCAGTCAAATTTTAAATTCCCCACGACAGAAATATGTTGGGATAAAACGCCTAACTTTAAAAACTTTTCTGCATCTTGTTTATGCCGCGCCATAATATGTGTCACATTCTTAAGGATCGGTTTAAAAAAGTAACGCAAGGCGTAATATCGAGAAAAGGATTGTTCTGCCAGCCGTGCATTGACAATAAAAAGAGGAATATGTCTCTGCTGTGCAAGGCAGATCATATTGGGCCAAAGCTCGGTTTCTAAAATAATGATTCGGTCGGGATTAACCTTTCTGAAAAACCTCCTAAGGAAGAAGGGTGCGTCATAAGGGAAGTAACTGTGGTAAACAGTTTTACCAAACAAATCACGAACACGGAGAGAGCCCGTCGGTGTCGTCGTCGTCATCAGAATAGGGTGCGATGGAAACTGTCTTTGGAGTTCTCGAACTAGAGGCGCCGCTGCATTGACTTCCCCCAGTGATACAGCATGTACCCAAATGCTTTTCAAAAGGAACGGCACTCTACTAGAAAATCCAAGGCGTTCCAACAGCCGTTTTCTATAAGCGGGCAATGCCACGCTTTTCCACAGTAGACGAAGAAAAACAAAAGGAAGAAGAGAATAAACGAGGAGTGTGTAAAAACGCAGCATTCCTTTTTGTAATAAGTTCATATTCTTATCTAGGGTGCGCTTGCGCACCCATCAGTAATCACGAAGTTGGTTCGGATAATTCTTGCAAATATCTGTTGTTTTATATTGGTAATTCCTTTCTTACCCAACCATTCGATGGTTTTATCGTTGCCAGCTCCCTATGACCGTGGGACAAGGAGTGGGATGGGCTCCCAAGTGATGAAGGGTTTGAGCTGAGATTTTGCAGCTCCTAAGTCACTGTAATAAAGACAGTCATAGACTTTTTCTTCTGTTAAATAATCCTGGTTGGCACGGTGAAGGGAGTCATACTTTGGAATGATCCCAATATTGTCTTCCGCAGACAGTCTGAGTCTGTAACTCTCAGCATCCAATAATGTAATGGGCATGGAAGCATGATATAGGGCGAGCCCCATGCGGATGGTTTCCACCATTCGAGAAGTAGCCCCAGCCGATAAATAAATAGACCAGTTTTTGTGTCCCTTTCTAATCCCTAAACTAATATGAGTCGTATTACCGCCTCTGCAAATTTCCCATGGGTGCCCACCCCCTCGCGCAGAAGCGTACCATTTTGCAAAAGCCTCACTGGATTGCAAAGGTAAATCAATGAGTCCTTCGTGACGTCCATCTGCTAATTGTTGATACATTTCAAGACCTGTTTGGTCGGCGTTTACAGCGGTCTTTTTGCTATTTGCCAGGTAACAGATTTTGCAATAATCCAAATACTTTTCTAAAGTCATTTCTGGATGAAATCCATCAAAACTCTCATCAAATGTTCGTTTCTCAGTAAGGTCGATAAACTTCGCTGTGGCCGCCTTTCCTAACTCCTGATCGGGTCGATATAGATCAGGCACTTTTTTTAATATGACTGATCTCGAAATCTTGCCTTTGAGCAATTCGGGAGGGATCTGAGTGATTATTTGGCGATTGACTTGAACCCAGTCACCTTTGAGCTTATCCAGCTGTTTTTCAATTCGTGCAAGCGCCATTATCCAAGCTTTGGGAGAGGTATCATAATTTTGAAAACTGGAACGCTCTTCGGTTACCTGGCAATCTGTTTTTTTCTGATATTGCAAATGGGCATAGCCACGATTGATCCAAACCGCATAATCCTCATCTCGGTAGTTAATAATCTTGATGTAATCCCATAACTTAGGGGTCTTTCCCGGAAGATAAAAATACCAATTCCGGTCAGAAATGTGCCACTCGTAGTAAATAGATTCAAGCCGTTTTTTGAGGGTTTTAAATGCACGACTGAGCTTAGCAAGCTCACTTTTTTCTCGATCACTCACATCGTTCAAATTTTTTCTCATACGCTTTTATACCTGAATTTCCCATCAAATGTATATACTAGGAAGCAGAAATTCCCACGTCCATGTAGAGAGCGGGAATTTCTGTGGATCCTGAGTCGCGCGCCGTGACCACCCCTCTCGAATAAGCTTATAACACGGCGCTTGCACGGGATGACGCCTCGTATATTTTTAGATGTGTTGAATAGATATCATTATTTTTTGGGATCTCTTAAAAGAAAATAAGTATCGTCATGATCCCAAGCAAGCCCATACCCATTACGATCCCCACCATTTGATACCGAAAAAGCTGTTGCATGGCCTGATTCATTTTTCGGAGTTCTTCGGCCTCTTTTTCTAGGGACGCACGAATACGCTGCTCATCTTCTAGAAATTTAATGAGGACAATCGGAAGACGCGCCATTTTATCCGTCCACAAAACGCTTTCGCGAGAAAGCAACTTAAACCACGTTTTAGGATGAAGGCGTCTCTTCATCCATTTTTCTAAATAAGGTTTGGCCGTAGACCAAAGGTCCAGTTCTGGATAAAGCTCTCTGCCAAGCCCTTCTATATTAAATAATGTTTTTTGTAGCAATATGAGTTGTGGCTGAATATTCATTTGAAACCGCCTCGCAGCTTGAAAGAGACCAAACAGTAATTGAGCAAATGAAATCTCTCCCAGCGGCTTTTCAAAAACAGGCTCAGAAAGAGTCCGAATTTCCGCCTCAAATTCCTCGACACGCGTATCCCGTGGAACCCACCCACTTTCAATATGTAACTCGGCTACCCACCGATAATCCCGTCTAAAAAAAGCCAAAAAATTGGCTGCTAAGTAATGTTGATCTTCTGAAGACAAAGTCCCTACGATTCCACAGTCCACCACCACATACTGAGGCGCTTCTCGATTTGTGAGAGAAACAAAAATATTCCCCGGGTGCATGTCCGCATGGAAAAAACAATCTCGAAATACCTGTGTAAAAAATATTTCGACGCCCTGTTCGGCAAGTTTTTTGATATTGACGCCTTTTTCTTTGAGCGTTTTGAGATCAGAAACTGGAACGCCATACACGCGTTCCATCACCAATACATTTTTTTTAACTGCCGGCCAATGAACTTCAGGGACATACAGCAAAGGGGAATTCAAAAAATTTCTACGGAGAACAGAAGTATTTGCGGCTTCTGCAACGAGATCACATTCGTTCCCTATTGCCCGTTTAAACTCGGCTACCATTTCGCGAGGTCTAAAGCGACGAGCCTCTTTAGAATATCGGCTTGCCCAAATCGCTAACACTTCTAATACCGCAATATCCCTTGCGATTTTTTTCTCCATGCCCGGACGCAATACCTTCACAACGACGTCCGCTCCCGTATGAAGACGAGCCGCGTGAACCTGCGCAACCGACGCAGACGCGAAAGGTTCTGGATGGAATTCTAAGAAAGCCTCTTCTAGACTTTGGTTTAAGGCTTGTTCAATGATCTCCCGCGCCTCGCTCCCTGGGAAAGGAGGAACCTTATCTTGTAACTTGGCTAGTTCGTCTGCAATTTCAGGTGGCAACAAATCTCGACGTGTAGAAAGTACCTGCCCAAATTTAATAAAAATGGGGCCGAGTTCTTCCAAAGCCAACCGTATTCGAAGCCCCAGCGGACGACCATCCCTTCCCCTCCAATTCCAAGGGAACAGGTAATATATGAAACGAATGGGACGAAAGAGGTGAACGGCTAAAATGATTTCATCACAACCCTGACTCACCAAAACAAGGCTTATTTGGAATAATCGAAAAATATGTACCAAATTTCTCATGGCTTAAGAAATGAATGCTCTTTTTAACTGATCAATTTTAGACTCCAAATGCTCAAAATGGCTCTGCACGCTATCCACCTCATCATAAAAATATTCCAGCAAAGCGCGTGGCGGAAGGAGTAGCATTTCCTCTTGAATAAAATCGGTAAAATTCTCTCTTACCGCCAGAAGCCGATCCCCTGCCCATTTTTCTGCAGAACGCCCTCCCTCATACAGGGTGTGGGCCAGAATATCTCCAAACCACAAGGATAACTGTTCTTCCCAATCCGGTTCGAGGTGCTTAAAAAAAAGCTGTAGGGCCTCTGCAAATGTTATATCGCCTTCTAGATGGAGGTGGCGGGCGGCAAATAGGGGAGATCCCATTGTGAGAAGACTATACAAAGAGCCTCGAATGGACAAATTGCCTTCTCCCTTATATTCTAAAAAAAGGCAGATCCCTTCTTTTGTGAACTGCATGAAAAACGGAATTTGGACGCCTTCTATCTGAATGGCCACCACTTTCCCTAAAAAGGGTTCACGTGCTTCCTCACTATGCGGATCGAGTCGAATAAGATGATTGATTCCAGATTCAAGTTTAGGAAGTAGGAAAGGAATGATCGTGTTATAAAGCATAATAGTAAATAAAGTATAAGAGTAATTTCTGTATATGACAAAAATAATGAACATCCTATGCTATTTCTGATTTCTTTTTTGATACTCATATTGGTTCTTTCGTTCTTATCTTCGCTTGCGGAAGGTGTGTTTTTAAGTATCACGCCCCCTTACGTTTTGGCACTTGAAAAAAAAGGCCGTCGCGAGGGAACGTTGCTCCGCCATTTAAAACATAATGCTGGAAAACCTTTGGCTGCTATTTTAAGCCTGAATACCATTGCAAATTCGGTGGGCTCTGCAGTCATCGGAGGGGAAGTGGTTCTCCGCTATGGCAGTACTTACCTCGGTGTTACTTCTGCGGTCCTTACGGTGCTCATTTTGGTCTTCTCTGAGATTATCCCTAAAACCATTGGAACGCTTTACTGGCGAAGGCTTGCTACTCCAGTGACGTATGGTCTTACTTATTTAATTGTTGTTCTCTACCCTTTTGTGATATTGGCTATCCTCATCACCCAAAAACTGTCCAAAAATAAACCCCTCCGTTCTTTTACACGAGAAGAGTTTGAAGCCTTTGCAGAGCTTGGTGCCAAAGAAGGGCAACTGAAGACTCAAGAATCCCGAATTGTCGCCAACTTGTTTCGTTTGAGCACTTCTACCTTAGAAGATGTTCTTACACCGCGTACCGTTATATTCTCCGTTCCAGAACACATGACCGTTGGAGTTTTTTGTGCGCAGCACTCTGATGTTTCTTTTTCACGTATCCCTGTTTATCAAAAACACCGCGAGGATATTACAGGGTTTGTTTTACTCTCGGATATTTTATTGGCAGAAATACGGGACCAACATCACATCCCTCTTTCCGAGTTCAAACGAGAGCTAAAAGCTGTGCCCAGTTCGTTATTGCTCTCTCAGTTATTTGATTTTTTACTGCACTCTAAAGAGCATATGGTGCTTGTCGTCGATGAATATGGTGGAGTAGAAGGCATTGCGACCATGGAAGATTTGATCGAAACTTTGCTAGGATTTGAGATTGTCGATGAATCTGAAACCGTTCCTGATCTCCAGGCCCTAGCCAGAAAACGTGGTAAACTCCGCGCAAAACATTTAGGGATCTCACCCGGTAAGAAAGGAGAGAATGAAGAAGACAAATGAAGGCGTTAAATTACCAGGTGATTTCAGGAGGGCAATGCCCATCAAAGCCTGGATCCATGATGTTCCTTTTGAAGAGGAAGCCAAAAAACAGCTCCTTCGCTTAAGCGATCTCCCTGCCTCTTTTGAATTATGAAAGGCAAACCAAAAAGCTCGGCGGTTAATTGAGGGGGCATCCTGTCGCAAGTAGCGTTAAAAATGCATCCTGCATTTTTAACTGAAAAATCACCGTCGCTCGGGAACGAAAAGCAAAGGTAGCAGAAAATACACAGTAAACCACCCTTCCCACCATTTTAGTGAGGCATTACGTCATGTTTTACACATTCCACAAACACAATCCGCTTTCCGATTCGATTTTTTTCAAATACTTCGCATGGCGTTCGAGGTGTTCGGCTGTCGCCTTCAAAACCAGAAGCGGTTCTCTTTTAGTGAGGGGAATTGCCGCGATGGGTAAAATAGGGGCAAAGTGATCTCCTTCGAAATCCAAAGTCGCTTGGCCACGGGTCATTTTAAGATAGACTTCTGCTAGCAGCTTGGCGTCCAGGAGTGCACCATGGGCCGTCCGATGTTCAGCATCAATGCGATAACGCTTACATAAATGGTCTAAGGCATTTCTTTGTCCAGGGTGTTTTCGGCGAGCGAGTGCCAGGGTATCTAAGATCTGGCATAAGTTTTGGATTTTAGGAGAAATTGTGTTTATCAAACCCAATTCATAATTCAGAAAATTTAAGTCGAAGGAAGCATTGTGGATGATGAGCTCTGCTCTCTCAATAAATTTTAAGAACTCCTGGGCAATGGCTTCAAATTTGGGTTTGTCTCTCAAGAACGCTTCGGTGATCCCGTGCACTTTCAGAGCACCGGGATCAATACTCTGATCGGGACAAATGTAGGTATGAAAATATCGTTCGGTTATTTTACGGTTTATGATTTCAACACAACCAATTTCGATAATGCGGGCACCTTTTTTGGGGTCAAGCCCCGTTGTTTCTGTATCCAGAACAATTTGTCTCATACTTGATTTTCCTATCACAATTCATCTATAGCCTGTTTAGCTAGGGAGTCGGCGAGTTCGTTTTCCCGGATCCCCGCATGCCCCTTTATCCACTTCCATTCCACAGTATGCCGCGCGAGTTCCTGGTCGAGTTGCTGCCATAAGGCTATGTTCTTGACGGGTTTCTTATCGCGCGTTTTCCAGCCGTTTTTTTTCCATAAGTGTATCCATTCTGTGATCCCTTTTTTTACATACTGAGAATCCGTGAACAAAATGACATGACAAGAAGTTTTCAATGTCCGTAATCCCATGATGGGAGCCATGAGTTCCATTTGATTGTTAGTGGTGTGTTGTTCTCTCCCTTTGAGGTGTTTTTCGCGCTTGGAATATCTCAGAATAACCCCCCATCCGCCAGGGCCTGGATTTCCTCTGCATGCACCGTCGGTAAACATTTCAATAAGAGGTTTCATGTTCGGAGACCCGCTATTTTTTGAGCCATTTCAATTTTCCTATAAATTGGAATTAGCCTTTGAACGCGCTTTTTAGCCGAGAGGAGGAACCCTCCTCCAAGGTTCAATGAGGAGTATCGTTCAAGTTTTGAAAGAAACCAAAACTTTCCGAGAAGACTTGAATTTTGAATAGGAGGAAGATAGAAAAAACTTTTAGTTTGAAATGCGCTAAAAGAGAGCAGTTTCAGCCACTCTTTCAGCGTATAAAGTGAAAAGAATCGTCCTTGCCAAGGGGGAGGAAGCCCAAGCCAATGCGCTACAAGGCGCCAGGAGCCCCATAGACTCCAAGGATTGAATCCACTCACAATGAGGGTGCCTTCTGGAACTAAAATGCGATGGGCTTCTTGTAAGACTTCATGAGGAGAGTCTACAAATTCAAGGCAATGGTGCAAAATAATGCACTCTACAGATTCTTCAGCAAGGGGGAGGGCGTACATATCTTTGTTCCAAATGATAAAGCCGGCAGGAGGGTGTGACCTAACTTGCGTTTTTGTAATGATAATCGGCTCAAAATTTGGCATGACAGTAGCGAGGTACGGGATGAGAGTGGGATCTGGAACACACCCCACCCACACCAAAAAGCGGCCTCGAATGGGAGAGAGGACTGGGGAGAGGGCTGCACGTTCCTGTTGAAAAAAAACTTTCCCTAATGGCGACTCGGACCAAACTTTTAAGGTTTCAAAAGGATGAATGTCCATTTACGTAGATAGTCGGATCTAAAACTCCCGCTTCCAAAAAGCCTTTTTTACGAAGAGCACAGCTCGCGCACCGATCACAGGCTCTCCCTTTCTCATCTGCCTGGTAGCAAGAAACCGTTAAACTGTAATCTACCCCAAGTGCAATACCTTTTTGAATAATCTCTGCTTTTGTGAGATCTACGAGCGGCGCTTCAATATGAATGGGATGTCCTTGGCTCCCACATTTTGTTCCCAGTGCGGCCATCTTTTCAAAGGCATGAATAAAAGCAGGCCGGCAGTCAGGATATCCGGAATAATCGACGGCATTGGCGCCTATCCATATTGTAGAAGCCTCTAGGCTTTCTGCCCATGCCAAGGCAATCGAAAGGAATACAATGTTGCGTGCGGGCACATAGGTAATAGGGATTTCGTTTTGGTTTGTTCCGGAGTGCTCTGGAACTCTCCACGTTGCGTCTGTGAGGGCAGATCCTCCAAACTGACTGAGATCAAGTAAGAAAGTGCGATGGTTTTTTATGCCTAAGTGATGGCAGATCTTTTGAGCAGCCGCACATTCAGAATAATGTCTTTGTCCATACTCGAAAGTAAGAGCATAGGGATCATATCCAGAACTGTGCGCGAGCGCCAAAGTGGTCGCAGAGTCCAATCCACCAGAGACTAAAATGATGGCTTTAAAGAGAATAATCCGACCGGAGCTCTCGCTCTTGTTGTGTCAAACTGCTTTTAAAGGAAGGTTTGTTAAAAATCCTTTTCTGATAGGCCAAAATAGCCTTGGCGTGCTTAGGGAGTTCAATTCCAAAAGAAGGTAGCCTCCAAAAGAAAGGTGCTAAAAAGCAGTCTACCAGAGAAAATTCATCGCTGAAAAAATAGGGCTTTTCTGTAAAAGCGGGCGTCATGCTGAGGATGCTGTCCCCGAGCGCACGTCTAGCCTTTTGAGTTTGTGATTTTGTTCCTTCTTTTATTTTATTCACTAAACTAAACCAGTCACGTTCTATGCGATAAATCATTAAGCGAGACTTGGCTCTTAAAACGGGATAAACAGGGAGTAAAGGAGGATGCGGGAAACGTTCGTCCAAATACTCCATGATAATTTGGGGATGATAAAGAACCAGCTCTCTGTCGACGAGTACGGGGAGGGTGTTATAAGGGCTTAATTCTTTAAGCTCTTTCGGCTTCTTTTCGCTTTCAATGGGGTTATTTTCATAAATGACGCATTTTTCTTCCAGAACAATGCGGACTTGGTGACAGGACATGTCTTCTGGATCGGAGTAAAACACGATCATAGAGCGTTTGTTCATGAGTGCAGGCATTTTTTTATCCTTTTCTATTATTATACGAAATCGTACAAACTTTGAGAGTTAAAAGCTATCTTCGCGGTAACATTTTTTGTAATCCCTCCCCACCATTGTAGTGAGGAATTACTTCTTTTTTGCTGTTTCAATTGCTTTTTTCACGGCTTCCGGGGCGGTGCCTCCGATATGGCCTCGAGAGGCAACTGAACCTTCTACAGTTAAGTATGAAAAAATATCTTTTTCAATCAAAGGAGACCACTCCCGGAGTACCCCAAGAGGCAAGTCCATAAAAGTTTTATGGTGTTTTATGCAATAGGCAATCAGTGTCCCTGTCATTTCATGAGCTTCTCGAAACGGCAGGCCTTTTTTTACCAGATATTCTGCAAAATCGGTTGCGGTAGAAAAATTTTCTCCTGCCATAGCCTTCATCCGTGGACGATTAAATTGGATGGCAGGGATGATCATGTTTAAGACGCGACTGCAAACTTCTACGGTATCAATAGTGTCAAAGAGCGCTTCTTTGTCTTCTTGGTTGTCTCGATTGTAAGCGAGTGGCTGAGCTTTCATAACGGTGAGGAGTGACATTAAGTGGCCATAGACACGCCCAGTTTTCCCGCGTATGAGTTCTAAGACATCGGGGTTCTTTTTTTGAGGCATTAGAGAGGAACCCGTACAGAAACGGTCAGGGAGCTCACAAAAACCATAAGGAGAAGAAGCCCATAAGAGCAGTTCCTCGGATATGCGTGAGAGATGCATCATAAATAGGCTACTCGCGGCAAGATATTCAATAATAAAATCTCGGTCACTCACCGCATCTAATGAATTTTGAGTGGGGCAATCAAAGCCGAGTTCTTGGGCGGTAAACGCTCGGTTAATGGGCAAACTAGTTCCCGCTAGCGCTCCCGAACCTAAAGGGCATTGATTTAACCGTTTTTTGCAGTCTATGAGGCGGTCAATGTCTCTGACAAGCATTTCGAACCATGCCATTAAGTGGTGGCCAAGAGTAATCGGCTGAGCAATGGTGAGGTGTGTAAAGCCAGGCATAAGAGTTTCTCGTTCCCGTTCGGCCACTTCCAGCAGGCTTTTTTGCAAGGATAAAAGATTTTTTAAACTCTTTTCGATGTGTTTCCTTAAGAACAATTTTAAATCGGTTGCCACTTGGTCGTTTCGAGAGCGACCCATATGCAGTTTTTTTCCGAGAGGCCCGATTTTTTCTATCAGGCGAGTCTCTATATTCATGTGGACATCTTCTAAAGTTTGGGACCACTTAAACTTTCCGGTTTTAATGTCTTTTTGTATCGTTTTAAGGCCTTTTTGAATAGCCTTCCCTTCTTGGGGTAAGAGAAGCCCTTCTTTTTCCAGCATAGCCGCATGGGCAAGAGAGCCTTCAATATCACACTCATATAATCGTTTGTCATATGACACAGAAGCGGTAAACTGTTCTACAGAATATTCCGTTTTTTCTGTAAAACGGCCTTTCCAAGGTTTGTAGTTTTTGGAAGTATTCATAGGTCGTTACAATAATAACATCGCATATGACTAAGGAAAAATTTATGCAGAACAACAAGGAAGGGTCCTCTACGGAGCCAAAAATGGATACGGTGGCGACAGATCTTAAAACGGATGAACATCCCACTCGCCTTCTTCAAAAAATAGAACTTCACCTTCTGGATAAAGACACCTTACCGGAAATCTTTATTTTCTTACTGCAGGAGTTGAAAACGTTTCTCAATATAGAGGTTATCAGCCTTGGACTTTTGGATTCAGAAGGCCTTATGAGAACCTTATTAAGGTGCTTCGATCACCCTGCTGAGTCATTCCCAAACCTAGTGTTTATGGAAGATAAAGACATGCTTCTTTCAATACACAGCCATCCCTGGGAACCTTGCTTTACTACCTTTCTTGGAAAAGAATACACGCTCTTTGCCAGTAGAGAGAATTCTGAAGAAGGCAGCATTATGATGCTGCCACTTATCCGACGTCAGTCGATTATTGGCACGCTTAATTTAGGAAGTTACCATCCCCATCCTTTTGACCGCATGTTCTCTACGGATTTTATAGAGCGACTGACTCGCATGATCTCGGTTTGTCTTGGCGAAGCCACTTCCCGTGGGCAGGTCAAGTGGTTGTGTCTTACCGATCATCTAACAGGCATTTACAATCGACGGTGTTTTGAACTGAGATTACAGGAGGAAATCTCTAAAGCAAAACGCCGTAAAACTCATCTTTCATGTGCGTTTTTGGACATTGACCATTTCAAACTTATCAATGACCGTTTTGGTCATGGGATAGGGGATAAAGTTCTTCAGCATGTCGTAGGGCTTATTCGCGGAGAACTCCGGCAGAGTGATTTTTTTGCGCGGTATGGGGGAGATGAGTTTACACTCCTTTTGCCAGAAACCTCCTCTGGCCATGCTTTTTTAGTTGCCGAAAGAATTCGGGAAAAAGTGGCGACGACCGTCTTACCTTTTGAGGTATTGCCGTCTATGACGCTTTCAGCCGGTATAACAACTTTTGCTCCGTTAAGTTCCTCCCCACCGCCACTTCCCGAACAACTCGTCCAACAAGCTGACGAGGCGCTTTATGCGGCTAAGGCTGTTGGAAGAAATCGAGTGATGAACTATACCCTTTGAATTTGAGAATGAGTAGGGTGGGCACGTTTTTTGTGCCCACTCGTTACTGCCGTTATTTTTATGTTCAGTTAAAAGACCGATTATAGGCTACCTTTTCTTCTGTTCCTGTTCGACTCACAAAAATCCAAAAGGTTTCATCGGTATCGAGATCTCCAATTTTAAGTTGGAATATCCAATACTTTTCTAGAAGTTCACTTCCAAAGGGAGAATCCATAGCTTGTGAAGGGGTTAAAAGTTCTAAAATGGTCGAAGTTTTATTTAGGATCGACTGTAATTTTTTTGGAGAACGTCCTATTCGGGTGAATAAGGCTCTTTTCCCATTATCTTCATAGAGATTGCGAAGCGCTATTGGCAAAGCCGTTTCAAAAAGAATAGATGCAGCGTAGCTCTCTTCTTGCTCTTTTACTTCTGCTTCAGAAATATTCACCGTTATGTTTGGAAGGCTAAAATCTATAAACGCATCATTTGAATGGAAGTTCAGATTCAAGTCCAAACTTGAAAAAGCCTTTTGCTGTGCTAAGGCGTGCAAGGGAGATACTTTGGATTGTAGGCAGGTATAGTACTGAAGTACCCTGTAATTTTTATCAACAAGAGAGACAGGAAGTGTGTCATCAAAGTCTCCATCAGCCAACTCTTCTACAATGAGATCACCGCGTCCATTCCCGTTCATATCCTTTAAAACACGAATATGCTCTCTCGTTTTTTCTTGGGTTGGTTTTTTTTCTACCCTCTTTAGGGCCTGCTTGCCTAGTTGATATGCGATGAAAGGATTGGAGTTGGTCTTATTAGTCAATTTTTTTTCGGAATTTAAGCCAAATACAAACTGGATATTATCGACAGAACAACTCCATTTTTCTTCTAACCTTAGATCTGATAATTCTGGGGATCTCGATTTTTGAAATAGTATTCTTAACTCCTCGTTCTTTGGGAGCTCTGCGAGTGCGAAACTGGTCAGTGATTGGGTGACTAAACATCCTATGATTGCCATTTTCTTATGCATAAACATACAAACAAACTCCTTATTAGAAATGATAGTGAGTGCCGCCTTCCGTGATTTAAGTCTCTCTTTTTTTGAAGAGAGTCCTCATATTCCGCTTGAGTATAAGCGGCGAATTCTATGGAAAATGGACGGGGAGTGCAACAAGTTTATAAGAACTTTTGAAAAAATAACTGTACAATATAGTACCAATTTAGTACAGTTAACTTCATCTTATGCTGCGCTTGAGCAAATTAGCCGACTATGCCTTTATGGTGGTGACCCACATGGTTTTTTGTTACCCAAAAAATTGTGACTCTCAGGCCATTGCAAGAGACACCTCGCTTCCTTTACCCACCGTAAGAAAGGTACTCAAAAAGTTGGTCAATAAAGGGGTGTTAGTTTCTTTTCGTGGAATTCGGGGGGGATATGCCTTAGCCAAAGAGCCACAGAGCATTTCCATTCTGGATGTTATTAATGCCATAGAAGGACCCTGGGGCATCACAGAGTGCAGTGTTGGAAAAGATTTGTGTAAGTTAGAGCGCTCTTGTCAGGTTCGTGGCAGCTGGCAACGGTTACATCAAACCTTTTATCAGTCGCTCGCAGAAGTGTCTGTGGGTGAATTCTGTGTTCAGAATAAGCGATTATGAGCGTTAATTCCCCCTCTCTCACGCAACTCATCACTTCCGATTATCCCCATGGCTTTGTTACGGACGTTGAAGAAAACACCTTCCCGCCCGGTTTGAATGAAGAGGTCATTCGGAAAATTTCTTCGGAAAAAGAGGAACCTCTATTTATGCTGGAATGGCGACTTGCCGCCTATCGGTACTGGGTAACGTGTGAGACGCCACAGTGGGCGAATGTGCAATTTCCGCCAATAGATTATCAGTCCATTATCTATTATTCAGCCCCCAAAATGCTCAAAAAAGGGCCCAAAAATCTACAGGAAGTAGACCCAGAAATTCTAAAAACGTATCAAAAATTGGGGATCTCTTTACAAGAACAGGAAAAACTTTCCGGAGTCGCGGTGGATGCGGTTTTTGATAGTGTGTCGGTTGCGACCACGTTTAAAGAGAAACTCGCAGAAGCCGGCGTTATTTTTTGTTCTTTTTCAGAAGCCTTAAAACGTTACCCTGAACTCGTTCAAAAATATTTTGGGACAGTGGTTCCTTATCGAGATAACTTTTTTGCGGCATTGAATTCAGCGGTTTTTAGCGATGGATCGTTTTGTTATGTTCCAAAAGGGGTGCGTTGCCCAATGGAACTGTCCACTTATTTTAGAATCAATGCAGCAAATACAGGTCAGTTCGAACGGACCCTCATTGTTGCCGAAGAAGGAAGTACGGTCAGTTATTTAGAAGGATGTACGGCTCCCATTCGGGACACGAATCAATTGCATGCCGCAGTGGTTGAACTGGTTGCGCTCGACAATGCAGAGATTAAATATTCAACCGTACAAAATTGGTATCCGGGGGATAAAAATGGTAAGGGTGGGATCTATAATTTCGTAACGAAGCGAGGGATGTGTAAAGGTCGAAATGCAAAAATTTCTTGGACTCAAATTGAAACGGGCTCGGCGATTACTTGGAAATATCCGAGTGTTGTGCTGCGAGGGGACCACTCCATTGGAGAATTTTACTCCGTAGCCTTGACAAACCATCATCAACAAGCAGATACCGGAACAAAAATGATCCACCTGGGCAAAAATACTCGGAGTGTGATTCTATCGAAAGGACTTTCCGCTGGGCAGGGTAAAAACACCTATCGTGGGTTAGTTAAAATGGCGCCAGGTGCTTCTTTTGGACGAAATTATACGCGGTGTGATTCCTTATTGCTGGGAAGCCGAGCGAAAGCCTATACCTACCCTTCTATAGAAGTGAAAAACAAAACGGCTTGTGTTGAGCATGAAGCCAGCACCTCCAAAATAGGAGATGAACAATTATTTTACTGTCGAGCGAGAGGTATAGGGGAAGAAGCGGCGGTTTCCATGATAGTCAACGGTTTTTGTAAAGATATCTTTCGGAAATTACCTATGGAATTTGCCGTAGAGGCTCAAAAACTGATGGAGGTTAGCTTAGAAGGATGTGTGGGTTAAAAATGAGAATACCATGTTAACCATTCAAAATTTACAGAGCAGCATTCAGGGCATAGAAATTCTGAAAGGCATTGATTTAACGGTCAAGCCGGGTGAAGTACATGTCATTATGGGCCCCAATGGATCGGGTAAAAGTACACTGGCGCAGACTTTGGCGGGGCGAGAAGACATCCTTGTGACAAACGGGAGTGTCCAGTTTTTAGGGCAAAATTTATTGGCTTTGTCTCCTGAAGCGCGTGCACAAGCCGGGTTGTTTCTGGCTTTTCAGTATCCTGTTGAAATACCAGGGGTGAGTACGCTGTTGTTTTTGAAAACCGCTTTAAATAGTCTTCGCAAGGCGCGTGGGGAACCTGAGCTCGATGCCCTTGAGTTTTTGAATAATATCCAAGAAAAAGTTCGACAAGTTAAAATGGATGAACGTTTTTTACAGCGCTCTTTAAATGAAGGATTTTCGGGGGGGGAAAAAAAGCGGAGTGAAATTCTACAAATGCTCGTTTTAGATCCTAAATTCGCCATACTGGATGAAACCGATTCCGGCTTGGATATTGATGCGTTAAAAGTTGTTGCAGAAGGGGTGAACAGCCTCAGGAAACCCGATAGAGCCATTCTCGTCGTGACGCACTATCTTCGGTTGTTGGAGGTTATGGTTCCGGATATTGTCCACATATTATGGGACGGGCGTATTATTAAGTCTGGCGATAAAACGCTCGCCAGGGAGCTTGAGCAACGGGGTTACGAGTGGTTAACAGAAAAGGCATAATGCCTTATTACAAAGACAGTACGGTCGTTGTATTTGTCAATGGCGCTTGGAAGAAGCTTTCTAAAAAAAATGGGAGTTTCACCAATCACGGTGTAAATATTCAGTGCCTTCGAGAGTGGAAAGACAGAGCTCAAAAACCTTTCCTTCGTTATTTTGATCGGCTGGCTAACAAACAAGATCTCGCTCTTGTAAATGGCGGGTGTGGAATTTTTTTGCCTGCTTGTCATAAGGCGACTGCCCCTATTCATCTATTCTTTTATAGCGAAGGGGAGTCCGTCACGTATTATCCAAGAGTACTCGTCATTGCAGAGGAAAAAAGCCAGGTAACCCTTGTAGAACATTATGTCGGAGGAGCATCCAAAGGGAGTGTTGTGCATGGCGTGAGCGAAATTTATGTTGGGAAGGGGGCACGGGTTGCCCATACCCAGCTCTTTTATGAAGAGAGCCGTACCGTGCAGTCATCAAGTGTTTGGGCGAAACAAGACGAAGACAGCCAGTTTACCTCTTTTGTGCTATCCATGGGGGGCGAGCGGACGAAGCAAGAACTCACCGTGAACTTATCCTCTCCCGGCGCAACCTGTACTCTGAATGGTCTTTACCTCGTGGGGGCGTGTGAGGAGGCTTGTCATCACACCAAAATCGAACATAATGCACCTTTTTGCGAAAGCAAAGAAGTTTACCGAGGCGTGGTGGGTAAACATGGGAAGGCGAATTTTAATGGAAAGATTGTCGTAGAGGAGGGCGCTATTAAGAGTCGTGCTTCTCTCGTCAATAAAAACCTTATGCTGTGTGAGGAAAGTGAAATAAATACAAAGCCTGAGTTAGAAATTTATAATGATGACGTCGTGTGTACACATGGGGCAACGGTTGGGCAACTCGATGAACAAGCTCTTTTTTATTTTCGAAGTAGAGGAATAGAACCCCAGCAGGCTAAGAAATTATTGGTCTCCGCTTTTGTGAATGAAGAAATGAAGCATATTCCTGCTCCCATTCTTCCCCTGATAGAAAAAAAGAAAGAAAACTTTTTTGAAATTGGAACTTAAATGGCATCCTCAATATTTCCTATAACAACCATAAGACAGGATTTTCCTATTTTGCACAAACCAGTGCATGGGAAGCCCTTAATATATCTTGATAATGCAGCAACGACTCAAAAGCCTAAAAAGGTTATCGAAGCACTGGTCGCCTTTTACGAGCAAAGCAATGCGAATATTCATCGGGGTGTTCATGCTTTAAGCGAATGTTCTACCCAAAAATACGAAGCTGCCCGTGAAAAGGTTCGTGCTTGGGTCCATGCAAAGTCTACGGATGAAATCATTTTTACAAAAGGCACAACGGAAGCACTTAATTTAGTGGCCGAGAGTTGGGCTCGGCCCCAGTTACACAAGGGCGATGAAATTTTGCTAACAGAAATGGAACACCATTCCAATATTGTGCCCTGGCAGTTTGTTTGTCAGAAAACAGGGGCCGTATTAAAAGTAGTCCCTGTGAATAATCAGGGTGAATTGGTGTGGGAAGAGTTTTTAAAGCGCCTGGGCAGACGCACTAAAATTGTAGCGGTGACCCACGTCTCCAATACCTTGGGAACGGTAAATCCTATCGCTTCTATTGTAAAAAAAGCGAAAGAAGTGGGAGCGGTAGTGGTGGTAGATGGCGCACAGGCCGTAGCCCATATTCCCGTGGATGTACAAACGTTAGGGTGCGATTTTTATGCGTTTTCAGGCCACAAGATGTATGGTCCAACCGGGATCGGCGTTTTATATGGAAAGGCAGAGCATTTAGAGCGTATGGAACCCTATCAAGGAGGGGGGGATATGATTCGGTCTGTCACCTTTGATAAAACAGAATATGCGCCGCCGCCATTTAAATTTGAAGCAGGGACTCCCCCGATCTCCGGCGCCGTTGCTTTAGGTGCTGCTATGGAAACTCTTTCCCAGATTGGGTTAGAGGCGATCGCATCCCATGAGCACTCTTTGTTAGACTATGCTACCCAAAAGTTGAGAGAAGAGAAGGGACTCTCGATTATTGGGCAAGCAAAAGAAAAGGGCGGCATTATTTCTTTTGTGTGTGAGGGAGTGCATCCTCATGATATCGGTACGCTTCTCGATGAGGAGGGCATTGCCATTCGTGCAGGGCACCATTGTACCATGCCACTCATGAAACGTTTGGGTGTTCCAGGCACAGCGCGCATTTCCTTTGCCTTGTATAACACAAAAGAAGAAATCGATGCGTTAGTGGAAGGGCTTCATAAAGTAAGAAAAGTATTTTCAATTCCGTCATGAATATTGAAATTCCCGAACTCTATCAGGAAGTGATTCTAGGGCACGGGAAGAATCCTAGAAATCAGAGGCGACTCAATCCCTGCACCCATACCTACGAAGGATTTAACCCCCTGTGTGGGGACCGTGTGACCGTCTATTTGGTTGTCGAACAAGACATTATTCAAGACATTAGTTTTGAAGGTGCAGGGTGTGTGATCTCCATGGCCTCTGCTTCCTTAATGACAGAGCTTTTGAAAGGAAAAAAACTCGCTTGGGCGAAGGAAGTTTTGAAATCTTTTTATCACAGTGTGACCCAAGATTTTGAGAGTCTTTCAAAAGAAGAAAAAGAGGCGCTCGGTGAAAAACTGTTGATGTTGGGAAACGTTCAAAAATATCCCATGCGGGTAAAATGCGCCACGTTGGTTTGGCATGCCGTAGAGGAGGCCTTAGGTTTTAAACAAAATGAGGAGAACCCTTATGCAACATTCTAACCCTATTCAAATATCCCCTGCCGCGGAAAAGCATATTCAAAAGCAAATTGCAAAAGAGGGGGGCGGCAAAAATTTAAGAGTATCCGTTGAGAAAGGCGGATGTTCTGGGCTTTCTTATGTTCTAGGGCTCGTGGAAAAACAAGAAGCGGGGGACTTGGTTTTCCCGTTAGAATCTGGATTTTCTGTTTTTGTAGAGCCCACAAGTTACACGTACTTAAAGGGTATGCAGATTGATTTTGTGAAGAAGGGGTTTAATGGGCAATTGGTGTTTGTGAACCCAAATGTTAAAAAGACCTGTGGGTGCGGGGAAAGTTTTAGTGTTGAGGAATAAGTTTAAGTGACTGAACGCGAGCCAATTGCATTAAAGCGTGATTGTGAAGTTCGGATCATTCCTTTAGGCACATTAGTGACTTTAAAAAAAGGAATGAATGTCATTGTCACGCAGTCCTTAGGGGGTAGTTTCACCATAGAAGCAGAAGGCAGTCTATTTCGCGTTGACAACCAGGATGCGGATGCTTTGGGGAAAGAACCGGTACAAACGCCTTCGTCACAGGATTGTGAGTTGACTGTTGAGGGGATCTTAGAGCACTTAAAGACTTGTTATGATCCCGAAATCCCCGTCAATATTGTTGATTTAGGCTTGATTTATAGTTGCGAACTCATTCCTTGTCCGGAAGGTAGCGTAAGAGTTGTTATCGTGATGACATTAACGGCTCCTGGATGTGGGATGGGGCCTGTATTAGTAGAGGAAATTGAAAGAAAAGTAAAAAATATCTCCGGTGTCCAGGAAGTAACCGTCCAGTTGGTTTTTGAACCACCCTGGGACCAGAGCCGGCTTTCTGAGGTTGCTAAAATTCAATTGGGGCTTTGCTAAGGGCAGTGCTCCACGTTAATGACATTAAACATTACTTTTCGAATCTTCAACAAACGATTTGTTTAGCCCTAGAAAAAGTAGAGTGTGAAAAAACCTTCCAAAAATTTCCATGGCAGCATACTGGAATTGTTCGAGGAGAAGGGCGGACTGCTGTACTAGAAGGGGGAAAATGTATTGAAAAGGGAGGCGTAAATGTTTCCCATGTTTTTGGAGACGCTCTTCCCCCATCTTCTACCGAAGGACTGCGAAGGCCGACTGGAGATCAGGCATTTCAAGCACTCGGTATTTCGCTTATTCTTCATCCAGAAAATCCCTATGTCCCAACGGTGCACATGAACTTACGTTTTTTTAAGGAGGAGAATTCTGATTCTCCCCTGTGGTGGTTTGGAGGAGGGATGGATTTAACGCCCTGTTATGGGTTTGAGGAGGATGCTCGGCATTGGCATCAAACGCTCCAAACTGTTTGTGCTCCTTTTGGCTCGGAAGTCTACCCCACGTTTAAAAAAAATTGTGACGATTATTTTTACTTAAAACATCGCAAGGAACCCCGTGGAATAGGCGGCATTTTTTTTGATGATCTAAACGAATGGGGTTTTGAAAACTGCTTTGCATTTACGAAGCATGTTGGCGATTGCTTTTTATCTGCCTATCTTCCCATTGTAAACAGGCGTTCTCGGTTGCCCTTTGGGAAGCGAGGAAAGCAGTTCCAAGCGTTTAGAAGAGGGCGCTATGTGGAGTTTAATTTAATCATTGACCGCGGCACCCTGTTTGGACTCCAAACAGAAGGTCGAACGGAATCCATTTTAATGTCATTGCCTCCGACTGCAGAATGGCGGTATAACTGGCATCCCGAACCCAATAGTCCTGAAGCCGCATTAGAGGCTTTTTTAAAACCGAGGGACTGGGTTTAAGAGTGCGGTACGATTTTCGAAAAACAAGGAGCCTATAATGATTTATTCTAGGATAAGCAAGCCTCAGTAAATACTTATGACTTTTTACTTGTTATTTGTTCCATTTTATGTGTTGCAAAAATATTTACATAGCCCTGATATGCGCCTCTTTTTGCTCCTTGAAAATGGAACAAATCACTGCGTA
>JACQPQ010000016.1 GCA_016207405.1 Gammaproteobacteria bacterium
ACCATGAGCGAACAGGGCGTCCCCTTGGTGATGTAGAATTTGTAAATAAACTTGAAAAGGTATTAGGTCGTATTCTCCACTGTCGAAAGCCTGGACCTAAACAAAAAACCAATTAAGTATGGTGTCCCCAGAATTCCACAGAATTCCAGAATTCCCAGAATTCGTGTGGTGTCCCCAGAATTCGTGGGTGTCCCCAGAATTCGTGTCCCCAGAATTCAGTCCCCAGAATTCACAGAATTCAGGGGGCGGAAAGTGACTGGCATTTAGTAGGAATAACAGGTCGATTAAATGACGTCCCTACTAACGCTCAGATAACACTCGAAAAATACCCGGCTCTTACGCAATTTACACACGAGCTTAATAATCAGGTATTTAATCCTATAATCACGCGATATCATACTAACTAAGGGCCTGTAAAACCTTACATTCCGCACTTTTTTTTGGAAGTTGTACTGCAGCGTAATCATACTTTGAGGTTTTGCAGAGGTGGCCTGAAGAAAACTGAATCAAAAATATGAATATGTGGGGTCAGGTCTTGTTATTTGTCCATTCACATATTTGCATATTCTGATAGCATTTCAGCATGGCAAGGCCCTTAAGAATTGAATATGCGGGTGGTTTATCCCCTGTCACTTCGCGTGGCGATGGGTGGAAAGAGATTTATCTTACAGAAAAAGCAAGTGTCTAAAAACCGAAATCAGGCTATCTATGCAGCATATACATGCGGTGGATATAGTGGACCCCATATACGAAATTGATAGATCTGTGATGAGAAAAAAAGCGCTCATCACAGATCACGTCCCTTCAAGCTTCATCATTAGACTCACGAGTTGTCCCTTCTGCAAAAGCCAGTAGCTTCTGTGCGACTTCTGCATCGAGCTTTTCGAACGCGTCGTAGTCTTTGAGGCTCCCGGCCACTTTCTCAAGGTAGCTAGCCCAATACGTTTCCTCAGAAGAGGCTTTTTTTCGATGCGCCTTCTTCCGAATTTCTTCTACTTCTCGCCGAAGTTTGAGAAACACAAGCCGAAGCCGTGCTTGCTCTTCTATTTTCTCAACCTCATCGACGATGTAGCAGATAGTGATCTGCATGTGCCTCTCTTTGTTGCCATCCGCATCCGTTTCATGGGAAAACCAACCATTTTTCTGAAGTTCGTGGTAAGTGAGAATGTATTTCTCACGAAGCTCAAAATGCAGCGCGATTTCTCGTTTTGCATTTTTCACGCGCTCCATATAGTGGTTGAGTTCCGAGAGCCAGTTTTTTCGAATGGCCACAAAAGTTTCTGCCTCTTCCACTTCTTCCGAAGTAATCCCACCCAAACCAAACAAATAATTTTGCTTGGCGAGATCTTTATCCACTTCTAGGCGAGTGGTTTCTTTCTCGAGGTTATGGATTTCTGCCACTAGCCACTCCTCCAAGGTATGGATATGAACCACCTGAAGGCGGTCCAGCTCCTCGGCATAGGGCCAGCACTTTCGGATAAAGAGACATACTAAAGTCCCCTGAATGATGAACAGGAGATTATACGGGAAACGCCCCTCGCGGGCCTGATACAGCATAAAGCGTCCAAGCCGCTTGAAGGATTTTTTGCGAGAGCCTGAAAATCGTCTCGCACGATAGAGTTTTATAATTTCTTGAGACGCTTGGAGGAGTTCAAACCCCGGCTCCACGAAGAGCTTCCAGAGCGTAATGACCAAAGCACAGTGCAGCATTCTGAGCACAGCATTCGTCATAACGGGCTCATACTCCACCGTGTACAAGAGCCGAGACACCATGGAATCTAAGAGCCCCCGGATGCTCTCTCTATCCCAGAAAACGTCCTCTCCTTTTAAAGTAAGTAGCCAGAGGACTCCGGAGCTGATCATAAACACCATGCCGATGGCAGCCGATTTGGCAAGGAAAACATCGAGGCAGGCCGCCACAGAGAGCAGAATCAGAATAACAAGCCCCATACTACATCCTTTCAAAGAGGGCCAACTGGAAAAACATCCTTGGCTCATGATGAGCCTGGTGTATGATTTGCTAGGAGTGCATTTATATCCCGCGAGACACACTCGGCGGTGAAGAATAGAAATGCATGTATTCTCAACATAGCGCATTTTTTTTAAAATGCAAATTTATTATGGGGGACGGGTACGCCAAATGACAAAACGGTTTCAGAAAAATGCTTTTCTACCAGACACCATAGGCCGCGCGCTCGTTGAAAGACTTCAGCAGATTTCTATCCACCCAAAAGAAATCGCTCTCCTCTCCTCTCAAACTGGGATCCCAAAAGCCACACTCACTCAACAATACCCAAAGGCCTCTATCACTTCTCTTGATTTATCCTTCCCGCCCACCGCCAAACAGAATATCGGTCCACAAGGCCAATTTGAAGAACGGTGCGCAAGCGCACCCTACAAGAACGATCATTTCGAACTCGTATTCGCCAACCTTCCAATAGAATGGATTGTGAATCTAAAAAGCGCTTTTGAAGAGATCTACCGCCTCTTAAAAGAAGATGGGCTCTTTCTGTTTTCCTTGCTTGGACCAGACACCCTCACTGAACTTCGGCAGAGTCTTGAAGGTCTCCCCCTGCAATCCGCAATCCCAAATCCGCAATCCGAAATTCTTCCCCACCCTCCCATTTTCCCTGACATGCATAATGTGGGGGATTTACTTGTACACACGGGGTTTAAAAATGTCGTGATGGATAAAACCGTTTATACATTCACTTACGCGGATTTTAGACTGTTACTTAAGGATGCCAAAACCCTTACCTTGCCACAAATTAAGGGACGGAATGCAAAAGGCCTTTTAACGCCGAGAAGACTTCAGCAACTGGAAAAAGCGTATCAACCCTTTAAAACGGAACAAGGGGAATTCATAGTAACGGTCGAGATGATGGTAGGGTGTGGATGGAAAAAATTTTTGAGTGCCAGCACTTCCAATGCCGACGTGCGATCTCCCGTGCAACTGATACGACGAGGTCCTTTAAGGTAATGCAATTGATAGCCGGCCTCCTGATACAACTTAAGAATACGCTCTGTCGCTTGATTCGATAAAACAATGGGCCCTTTATGATGGGCAAGCCACTCCACCAAGCGAACTTGATCACTCCAATTAAATCCAAAAGCGGTATAGGTCGTAAAAGGAACATCATAAGGCGGATCAGCATAGACAAAATCTGTCGAGCGAAGCGGAACCTCAAAAAAATTATTGGCGGTAAACTTCCAGCATTTCATAAGAGCGGAATATCCACTAAAATCACGCCAATAAGCAATCCCCCTTAGATGCCGACCAAACGGTACATTAAAACCACCTTTTTGGTTGAATCGGCATAGGCCATTGTAGCCCGTTCGATTTAAATAATAGAACAACTCAGCGGCTTCCTTTGTTTCTTCCGCTCCCGCGGTAATGAGCGCATTAAAACGGGCTCGGTGGCGATAAAACAGCGCCTTGTCATTTTTCATAGGAAGGGTGAAAGGAGTTCCCTTTTGGATAAAGCGAAAGAAATTAATGCAGTGGATATTTTTATCGTTGAGGAGTGCGGAGGGTGACGCAAGCCCTAATGCCACCGCGATACCCCCACAAAAAGGTTCCACAAGCCGTGGGCAGCCGCAAGCCTCCCATAAGGGTTTTACAATCGGCACCAACCATCGCTTGCCTCCCACCCATTTAAGAAGGGGAGGATATTTAGGGTCCGTCAACGAATAACTGCTCTGATTGGCAATGCAAGGCATATGAATATAAGTGATTCTTTTTGACCCCTGTGATTTGTGAAGCGAGCATAACCGCATCTTTTAGAGATACCTGTTCCAATAAAATGCGCACGATTCTTTTCCCTTCTTCAGCCTTCGTCTGCCGGGAATGACACCCCTCTACAACTACCACAAACTCGCCCTTTTGGGCTTCTTCTTCATGCTCTGTTTTTTCTAAAAGTTTTTCAAGGGTATCTAACACAATAGTCTCATGAATTTTAGTCAGCTCTCGAATAAGTGCCGCCTGGCGATGAGCACCAAAAATAGTCACCATGTCTTTGAGAGAATTTAAGATCCGATGACAGGATTCATAAAAGACTAAAGTTCTAGGCTCCAAAGTCAGTGCACGTAATTCTTTTTGCCTTTGATGAGCGCGGGGAGATAAAAATCCCTCGAATACAAATTTATGGGTAGATACGCCTGATGCACATAGGGCCGCAATAGCCGCACACGGCCCTGGAATAGGAACCACTCTCATATTTAACTGTTTTGCTTCTCGCACCAGAATATAACCTGGATCACTCATCAATGGGGTTCCCGCATCGGAAATCAACGCGATGTTTTTGCCTTCAAGTTTTAAGTCTTTCAGCAATGCTTTCGCTTGGCGAACCTCATTATGCTCATGGTAGGCGATACAAGGTGTGTGAATGCCATAAAAATCTAACAGGCGTTTAGAATGCCGAGTATCTTCTGCGGCAATGAGATCGACGCTCTTTAAGATTTCGAGCGCCCGTAACGTAATATCCCTTAAATGACCAATCGGCGTTGCAACGATGTAGAGCGTTCCCATTGTGCAGTGGTTTTTTATGAGCCTTTATTATAACGCGTTTCTATTCCGCATTTCGTCGGATTCTGCGCTTCGCTTGAATCCGACCTACAAAACTAGGATGGAGGATTAAGGATTTAAGGTTCCGCATCAACTTCCTTCATCCTAAATCCTAACACCTAAATCCTAATTTGCTATAAAAAAAATGAAAGTCCTTCAAGGAATAAAATGGATCCAGCCTAATTAAGGAGAGAAAAGGATATGAACCCCATCTTCAATCAATACCTGGCTCGCTACGGTGAAGCAAAAGAAGAAGAATATTCTCTCGAAGAATATTTGGAGATCTGCAAAAAAGACAGCACGGCCTACGCGTCCGCGGGAGAAAGAATCCTCATGGCCATTGGGGAACCTGAATTGGTAGACACCAGCTCCGATCCGCGTTTAAGTCGATTATTTTTTAACAAAGTTATCAAACGGTATAAGGCATTTTCCGACTTCTATGGCTTAGAAGAAATCATTGAGAACATGGTGGCCTATTTTCGCCATGCCGCCCAAGGCCTTGAAGAGAAAAAACAAATTCTTTATCTTTTGGGCCCCGTGGGCGGTGGGAAATCCTCTATTGCCGAACGGCTAAAATCCCTCCTAGAAAAAATCCCGTTTTATGCAATTAAAGATTCTCCCGTCTATGAATCGCCTTTAGGGTTGTTTTCCACAGAAGAAGATGGCCACATTTTAGAAAACGAGTACGGCATCCCGCGCCGATATTTAAATACCCTTATGTCCCCCTGGGCGGTTAAGCGGCGACAAGAATACAATGGCGACATTACTCGTTTTAAGGTCGTTAAACTCTATCCTTCCATCTTAAACCAAATCTCTATTTCTAAAACCGAACCTGGGGACGAAAACAACCAAGATATTTCCTCGCTGGTGGGTAAAGTAGATATCCGAAAACTCGAACACTTTCCTCAACACGATCCGGATGCTTATAGCTTCTCAGGAGGATTGTGCAAATCTAACCGAGGACTTTTAGAATTTGTTGAGATGTTTAAAGCCCCCATCAAGATGCTCCACCCGCTTTTAACGGCAACTCAGGAAGGCAATTATAATGCCACAGAAGGATTTTCTATCCCATTCGATGGTATTGTCATGGCACATTCCAATGAAGCGGAATGGCTGGGATTTAAAAACAATAAAAATAACGAGGCTTTCATCGACCGCATTTACATTGTAAAAGTTCCTTATTGCCTCCGTGCCTCCGAAGAAGCTCAAATCTACCAGAAGCTCATTATCAATAGCTCGCTCCACGCTGCACCCTGCGCGCCGAACACTATTCCGATGTTGGCAAAGTTTTCTATTCTGTCCCGTATTAAGGAACATGAAAATTCTAACGTTTACACTAAAATGCGTGTGTATGATGGTGAAAATTTAAAGGATACCGATCCAAAAGCTAAATCTCTTCAAGAATACCATGATGTTGCGGGAGTCGACGAAGGAATGACCGGACTTTCTACGCGGTTTGCATTTAAGATTCTTTCCCGTGTATTCAACTTCGACCACTCCGAAATTGCAGCGAATCCCGTTCATCTTTTATATGTGCTCTCTGATCAAGTGGAAAGAGAGCAATTTCCAACTGAAATCAAAGAAAAGTACCTGGCCAGCATTAAAGGCTATTTGACACCTCAGTATGCTGAGTTTATTGGGAAGGAAATTCAAAAAGCTTACTTAGAATCTTATTCCGAATATGGGCAAAACATCTTTGACCGTTATGTGACTTACGCAGACTATTGGATCCAAGACCAAGAATATCGCGATAAAGACACGGGCGAAATTTTAGACCGTCGTACCTTAAATGAAGAACTTGAAAAAATAGAAAAGCCAGCCGGCATTAGCAATCCTAAAGACTTTAGAAACGAGATTGTAAACTTTGTGTTGCGTGCCCGAGCGAATCATGGTGGCAAAAATCCCTTCTGGACCAGTTACGAGAAGCTGCGCACGGTCATCGAAAAGAAAATCTTCTCTAATACAGAAGATTTGCTTCCCGTGATATCGTTTAACGCTAAAGCCTCTGTGGAAGACCAAAAAAAACACGAAGAATTTATAGACCGTATGGTTAAAAAAGGCTATACCCAAAAGCAGGTTCGGCTATTGTGTGAATGGTATTTGCGGGTGAGTAAAACAGCTTAGGGGTTGGGGTGAGGGTTATGCACGACCGCATCATTGACCGTCGACTCGATGGAAAAGACAAAAGCGCGGAAAACCGTAGGCGCTTTATTGCTCGCTATAAAGCGGAAATCAAAAAAGCCGTTTCGGAAGCTATCACAGGCCGCAGCATTAAAGAAATCGAAAAAAGCGGTGACATTAGCATTCCCACAAAAGACATCACAGAGCCCTCTTTTCGTTTTGGAAAGGGGGGGCGATGGACAACCGTTTTTCCGGGGAATCGAGAGTTTATCAAAGGCGATAAAATCCCAAGAAAAGAAGCTGAAGCCGGTAAAAAAGGAAGCGCGGCAAGTCCAGATCTCGAAAGCAAAGATGACTTTGTGTTTCAGATCTCCAAAGATGAATTTGTTGAACTTTTCTTTGAAGATTTAGAGCTTCCTAATCTCACCAAAAAAAAACTATCCCAGGGGATCCAAAAGTTTCGTTCCAAACGGGCCGGGTTCACCCTCGACGGCACACCAACCAATATTAATATTATTCGCTCTCTTCGTTCCTCTCTCGCACGGCGCATGGCACTCGCAAAGCCCCATGAACGGCAATTGGCTCGCACCCAGGAACAATACAGGGCGTCACGTCCGAGTGATCCCAATCGATCTGAACTTGAAAAAGAAATCGCTCGCTTACAAAAAAAAATTAAAGCCGTTCCTTTTATTGATCCAATTGATCTCCGTTACAACTATCGAGTTAAAAAACCAGAACCCTTTGCTAAAGCGGTGATGTTTTGTTTAATGGATGTCTCAGGTTCCATGGACCAAACACGAAAAGACGTCGCTAAACGATTTTTTATTCTGCTCTACCTTTTTTTGAAGCGTCATTACAAAGAAACGCACATTATTTTTATCCGACATCACACGAACGCTAAAGAAGTGGGAGAAGAAGAATTTTTCTATTCTCAAGAAACAGGGGGTACTGTTGTCTCAAGCGCGCTTCGCCTGACTCACCAAATTATAAAAGAGCGATTTCGGGAAGACGAATGGAACATTTATATTGCCCAAGCTTCTGATGGCGATAATTGGGGGAATGATTCTCCCATTTGCCGAGACATTTTAGTGAATCAACTGATACCGCTTGTACAGTACTTCGCGTACGTTGAAATTACCTCTTCGTTTCATCAAAGCTTGTGGCGTGAGTACTTACTGGTAAAAGATCACTCGGACGCCTTTGTGATGCAACACATTGAACGCGTCACGGACATTTATCCTGTATTTCGACAACTTTTTAAAAAGCAGGAGTAACTAGCTGTCGCGAAATTAAAAAATGATCAAAAAATGTAGGGTGGGTTAGGCCGCAAGGCCGTAACCCACCGTTCTAATGGTGGATTACGGCGCAAAAAACGCGCCTAATCCACCCTACAATTTAATTTTGCGACAGCGACTAACTATTCAGCACAATCGGAAAACACGTACCTGTCATGCCAGCCTGTTCTGGCATGACAATAGCGGGATCTTGGGGCAATCTCATCCGAAGGGACACCTAATTTTTATCATGAACGCACCTCCTCTTTCAGAAAACTCGGAATGGACTTTTGACCGGATCCACGAGTACAACGAAGCCATTGCAAGACGAGCCAAATTTTACCACCTGGATACCTATCCCAATCAAATTGAGGTGATTAGCTCCGAACAAATGATGGATGCTTACGCTTCCATTGGGGTCCCCATCAATTACCACCATTGGTCTTTTGGTAAACGATTTTTAACTACAGAAAAAGAATACCGAAAAGGACGACTAGGCCTCGCATATGAGATTGTGATTAATTCCAACCCCTGCATTGCGTATTTGATGGAAGAAAACAACATGACTTTGCAGGCTTTGGTATTGGCCCATGCCGCTTATGGACATAATTCTTTTTTTAAGAACAATTATTTGTTTAAGAGCTGGACGAGCGCAGATGCCATACTAGACTACCTGTTGTTCGCTAAACATTACATCTCGGAATGCGAAGAACGTTATGGCGCCTCTGAAGTTGAAACGCTTCTCGATTCCTGCCATGCACTGATGAACTATGGGGTTGACCGTTATAAACACCCTGCACCCCTTTCTTTAAAAGAAGAAAAAATTCGGCAGAAAAATCGGGCGGAGTACTTGCAATCACAAGTCAATGAACTGTGGAAAACCCTCCCTATAAAACCCGAGAGTCACGAGCACCCTAAGACGGCAGAAAAAATATTCCCACAAGAGCCTGAAGAAAATCTCCTGTATTTCTTTGAAAAGCATGCCCCGCTTTTAGAACCCTGGCAGAGGGAAGTGATCCGCATTGTCCGCAAAATTGCACAATATTTTTATCCACAACGACAAACCCAAGTAATGAACGAGGGATGGGCTACGTTTTGGCATTATGTACTTATTAATGATTTGTATGAAGAAGGGTTTGTGACAGAAGGATTTATGCTCGAATTTTTACAAACGCATACCAATGTTTTATTTCAACCTCCATTTGATAGCCCGGCTTATTCTGGACTAAATCCCTATCGGTTAGGTTTTTCGATTTACCAAGATCTCCGACGCTTATCAGAGCATCCCACCGATGAAGATAAATACCGCTTCCCACAAATCGCAGGGCGCAATTGGCAAGAAACTTTGGATTTTGCGATGCGAAACTTTAAGGATGAAAGTTTTATTGCTCAGTATCTTTCTCCAAAAGTAATACGCGATTTACAGCTTTTTAGTATTTTGGATGATGATCACGATCGCCATATGATTGTTTCGGCTATTCATAACGATGAAGGATATGAAGACATCCGGCAAGCTCTTTCTAATCAATATAATTTGAGTTATGGGGAACCGAACATTCAAGTTTACAAGGTCGATATTCGCGGCAATCGCTCACTCGCTTTACGGTACTTTGAACACAAACGACGGCCACTGGATGCCTCTTATGATGTCATGTTAAAGCACGTCCACCGTCTCTGGGGTTTCCCGGTGATGCTCGAATGGATAGCCCAAGACGGCAGCGTTAAAAAAGTGTATCGATGTCCGAAGGAATAAATTGCCACATGGTATTGTATGGCATTTTTGGAGGCACTTTTGATCCCGTTCACACAGGTCATGTCGCGCTTATCCAGGGCATCCAGAAGGAAATAGAATTTACCAAAATCACTATCGTCCCAAGTCAGATCCCTCCCCCGCCCCCTATCCGACAACCCCCTCAAGCGTTACAGCATCGCATCCATATGCTGAATCTTGCTTTTCAATGCGCCCCTTATTGCGTTATTGACGCAAGAGAAAAAAGGCGAGAAGGTCCTTCCTACACGGTTAAAGTTCTAGAATCTTTTCGACAATCTTTGGGGGAAAAAGTCCCTCTGTGCTTTATTCTTGGCATGGATGCCTTTCGGAATTTATCAACATGGTTCCAACATGAAAAACTTTTAGAGCTTGCTCATCTCGTCGTCGTCAATCGGAAAGTGTCAGGGGCTCCCCTCCCACTTCCGAACATCGCTTCCTCACCGAACCGTCTTAAGCAAAAACCTGCTGGGTTGGCTTATTTTGCACATTTTACACCACCTGCCCTATCTGCCACTGAGGTTCGTATGCGCTTGAAAAATAAAAAAAGCTGCAAATCCCTCATTCCACAACCGGTGTGGGAGTACATCCGAAAGGAAGGTTTATATAGGGATTAGGGGTTAATGAGCGCTAAACTGCTTCCTATCCTTTGCAAACTCGTTTTCTTCCCCCCAAGGCAACTTTTGATAAACGCCTTCCAAGTCAATACTGATAAAGGGATATTTGATGATGTCAAAATAAGGAGAGTAATCAAAATCTTTAGGGATCATCAGTCTCGGATGAATGGGAACGAGCTGCAAGATTTTCCCTTCCTGGACCTTAACGAGCGGTAAGATGGGATATCGCACTGAATTAAACGCTTCTGCAATCATGGTAGAGCACACCAATTTAGTTGCAGGCCCGGGCGTTCGCTCAAACAAACTCGAACGCCATCGCCTAGGAAGAATACCCCAGGGCAAAAAGAAACGCGCTAAGTCAAAGAGTTGCCGAGCATCATATTCTGTTCCCAAACGACGGATGCCATAGGCAACCACCTTTTCCGCATCAACCGGCGAAATCCCCTTGGGACGACAAATACGCACATGATCCCGCCGATAAAATGCAAGAGGGGTCACAACCGTTCCTTTACCCAAAACACTCTCAATGATGAGCGGTTCATGCGGTTCTCCCGAATAAAACGAGCGAACTCGCGCCCGAAGCGATTCATCCCGAAGATCATGCAGACGACCAATATACAATGCCGCATGAGACCATGCGCTTTGAGTGATTCGCTTTATGATTTCGCTGACACGCGACCGACCTTCCACCAGGATAATATCGGCGGATCTGACTTCATAACGAAGCCGTTCAAAATCGGAGAGTGGAAAGTCAGGCGGCGGTGCTTCTTCCTGAGTTAACCATCGTACGATGACTTTAAAGAGGGGGTTTAATAACAATAATGGCCATTCCATTTAACACTCCTTGTTTAAAAAACTTCGCTTTAATCCAAAGGCTTCCAATTTATTTTATTCCCATTTTCATTTTTCTTTGCCACTCGCTCGTATCGAGTAGACAACGCACTATAATAAAAAGTGCGCTCCATGTTTTCAAGAACAGCCGGAGGAATAGTCGCTTCTTTATTCACAGATTTTCCGGCAAGAGGAGAAAATAACGTCCTTACTTCTTTTTTTAGCGCCCCATACGCTTGATTGACTTGTTTACACGTCAAATGGGCGCTCCGGCTGCCTTTTTGATGCGCCTTTTGATAAGCCACATTATCGAGAGTCCCTGGCTTTGAAAGTTCTTGCGGCTTCAAGCGCTCAATGTCAGCAAGAATTATTTGCATTTGCTTTGAAAAGGTTTGTCCGTTTTGACCAAACTCTCGCTCTACCAAAGTGAGCATGTCTAAAACAATACAAGAAATGAGGGCAATAGCCTCTTCACCCTTTCCAAGCATAATCTCCGCATAAGAAGCATAGGGCAGATTACGCCCTTTTGCTTCTGTCTTAAGTTGGTTATAGAAAATCTCTCCTACCGACTTCCACTCTCCTTGATATAATGCTTGTTTGGCTTGCCCCCAAACATCTCCTTGGCTCGTCGAAGATTCGGCGACGTTCGTCGGAAGGGATAAACTTAAGGCCAGTATAAACAAAGGGATGGGATTCAACTGATGCATAGAACTTAGTGTAAATCATTCCTACCACGACAAACAATCGACTGATTACAATTGAGTTACAATGGTAATGCCTCACTAAAATAGTGGGGAGGGATTACTTACAATGTCTACGCCACGATTATACATCCCCAATCCGCTTGCAATAGGCGATACGTTTACATTGCCTTCTTCTCAAACACACCATCTTCTTCATGTCTTAAGAGTAAAACCTGGCACATCGCTTATCTTTTTTAACGGAGATGGGTGCGAATATGAAGCAGAATTTAAAATTTTTCAAAAACAGGAAGCTACCGTTACCCTCCTAAAATCTCGTGAGAGTAAAACCGTCGAATCTCGGCTTTCTATTCATTTGGGACAAGCGATGAGCGCTTCTGACCGAATGGATTTTTCTGTACAAAAGGCTGTGGAACTCGGCGTCTCCACCATTACCCCCATCCGATCATCCTTTTGCCAAGTAAAACTGCCCAAAGAGCGCCAAGAAAAGAAAATAGCCCATTGGCAGGCTATCGCCATTCATGCCGCCGAACAATGTGGGCGAGTGCGTGTCCCTTCAATCCATCCCCCACACTCTTTCATGGAATGGGTGGCTTTACCGCATAAAGGGGAGAAACTCATCGCACATCATAAAGGCACTTATCCACTCCCAAAACCTCAACATACACCAGAGAGCTGTGTTATTGTAATTGGTCCAGAAGGCGGTTTTTCAGAGTTTGAAATAGCCTTAAGCAAAACAAATGGCTTCCAAGTGATTAGCCTCGGTCCTCGTATTTTACGGACAGAAACCGCGACTGTCGTATCACTGACACTTCTTCAAACGCTGTGGGGAGATATCCAATGACATCATTCAATCTTAATATTCCTCGTTCCTTTCCAAATTCTCGAAAAATTTATTGTGAAGGCAGTCAAAAAACCATTCGAGTTCCGATGCGAGAAGTGCAGCAGTCCCCAACACAGGAGCAACAAGGATCTGAACCTAATCCACCGATTACCCTTTACGATACTTCAGGACCTTACACCGATCCGGCAGTGACTATCGATATTCAAAAAGGCCTGGCACCTATACGAAACCCTTGGGTTTTAGAACGGAAAGCTAAAGGCGGGAACACGGTTACCCAAATGCACTATGCCAAAAAAGGCATCATCACCCCAGAAATGGAATACGTCGCTATTCGAGAAAATAGGCGCCTTGAAATGATTCAAGATGGAATACTCTGCCAAAGTCACAAGGGAGAAAGTTTTGGCATACACATTCCCAAAATCATTACACCCGAATTTGTTCGCCAAGAAGTTGCAAAAGGGCGTGCGATTATCCCCTCGAATGTGAACCACCTGGAATTAGAACCCATGATTATTGGCCGGCATTTCCTCGTAAAAGTGAATGCTAATTTGGGTAACTCAGCCGTGACCTCCTCCATTTCCGAGGAGGTTGAAAAAATGTTATGGGCGATTCGCTGGGGTGCAGACACCGTTATGGATTTATCCACGGGGAAACAGATCCATGAAACCCGGGAGTGGATTATTCGTAATTCCCCCGTCCCTGTCGGTACGGTTCCTATTTATCAAGCCCTTGAAAAAATAGAGGGTAAAGCTGAAGAGCTCTCCTGGCCTATTTATCGGGATACCTTAATTGAGCAAGCCGAGCAAGGGGTAGATTACTTCACCATTCATGCGGGGGTTTTATTGCGCTACATCCCATTAACAGCAAACCGCCTGACCGGTATTGTCTCGCGCGGCGGTTCGATTATGGCTAAATGGTGCCTCACCCATCACAAAGAAAGTTTTTTATACACTCACTTTGAAGAGATCTGCGAAATTATGAAAGCCTATGATGTTTCGTTTTCCTTGGGGGATGGCTTAAGGCCAGGCTCTATTGCGGATGCAAATGACGAAGCTCAATTTGCAGAGCTTCGCACCTTAGGCGAACTGACCCAAATCGCTTGGAAGCATGAGGTGCAAGTGATGATAGAAGGCCCAGGCCACATTCCCGTGCATTTAATCAAAGAAAACATGGATAAAGAACTCAAAGAATGTTCAGAAGCTCCCTTTTATACATTGGGACCTTTAACGACAGACATTGCACCCGGATATGATCACATCACCTCCAGCATAGGGGCGACGATGATAGGATGGTATGGGTGTGCCCTGCTTTGCTATGTGACTCCAAAAGAACATCTCGGCTTACCTAACAAAGAGGATGTTAAAGATGGCATCATCGCTTATAAAATAGCGGCTCACGCGGCGGATTTAGCAAAAGGCCATCCGGCAGCTCAAGTCCGAGATAATGCCCTTTCAAAAGCACGGTTTGAATTTCGTTGGAAAGATCAATTTAATTTGAGCCTTGATCCAGAACGTGCGAGTCTCTTCCACGATGAGACCCTTCCTAAAGAAGCGGCCAAATGGGCGCATTTTTGTTCCATGTGCGGACCCAAATTCTGTTCGATGCAAATTACACAAGAAGTTCGGGAGTATGCGAAAAGAGAGGGGATAGCTAACGAAGAACAAGCGATTCAGAAAGGCTTAGAGGACAAATCTCGCGAATTTAAAGCGCATCATAAAGATAGGATTTAGGATTAGTGTATAAACAAGTTTAAAAAAATGGTTATAATGCCCATCGAAGTGACGCGGGAATAGCTCAGTTGGTAGAGCACAACCTTGCCAAGGTTGGGGTCGCGAGTTCGAG
>JACQPQ010000017.1 GCA_016207405.1 Gammaproteobacteria bacterium
GCGTCCTTGCCACTTCTTTAGGTAGACAAATGGCTGAGGTGCGATTGATACCCTCTATAACCACTGCCACTTCTATACCAGGGACATAAGTTCTGGCTTCCTCACAGGCTGCTCTATCACCGGTTATTAATGCCGCAGGGACGTTAAAACATCCCGCCAGGATTATTTCCATGCCAATTTCCCCTATTCTTTTTCCGTTCAACCAAACATTGACGATAGATTTCTCGCAGGACGTATGGTTAAGATTACCATTCTCTACGCCTGCCATGGCATGATGACCTAAAAGAAAGGCAGCAGAATAGGTTTCATCTAAAAGCCACGTTGGTGAAACGGGTTTACCCAGGAATACCTTTACTGCAGGATGGAGTTCCTTATAGTTTATACCACCAGCCCCATGTCCATCCAGAACCAGAATATCCTTTGCTCCTGCTGAAATAGCACCATCCACGGCGGCATTGACCTCGTAAGTCAACAAATTCTTGGATTCCTCATAGTATTTGCCGGTTGGGTAAACCTGGCTCTCAAAATCAACTACACCGGAAACCCCTTCCAGATCAGTCATCATCCATATTTTCATGTTTTCTCCGTTTCAGTTGTTACATTATTTTATAATGGAACGAACCTTATTCCCCACATTATCAGCGTAACATCTATATCCTGGCCCAAAAGGAAATATCTGCCAAATCCGCAAGAACTCCCCTCTTTATAAAATCATAATACGCGGGGGAGGAATAAAAAATATGTCTGGGATGTACCAGCAACAAGCTGAGTGAGTATCTTACTGGTAAAGTCACCCGGAACAGGTTCATATTTGACCTTTACGCCGGGACGGCTTTTCTCAAATATTGCTGATTGCTCATATCTGAAGTTATCATGCTCAGGAAAGGCGTAACCAGACCATCTAACTTGGACTTTCTTGTTTGCCTTCTCTTCTTTTTTTGCTGCATCCAGCGATACATAAAAGAAGGAAACATAATACAGCAAAAAATATTTTTCATCGCAAACTCTATTTGCTGGATTGAAGTTTCTCTATTAGTTCCACAAGTTCCCTGCGTTTGGCACGAAAGAGATTTCTGTCTCGTGTTGTAAGAACTGTTCTTACGATTTCTTCTAACTGCTTATGCCATGAATTACCCGTATTTCCGAGAGATGCAATCCTTTCCTGCGCCATCTTGAGAAGCATGTAGTCTTCAATTCCCATGCGAGCGTATTCCCACCGGCGGCTGGGGATAAATTTCTCAGCGGTCTTGACGTCTGCCGGTACAGGATACTCATCGGTCATCACATAGACGAAAGGCCAGTATGAATCGGATATACTCTCGTCCCCCCATCCACCGGTTCTCTCACGTGGAGTATTCCGAAACATGTTCCAGAAGCCGACGCCAGTGGCACCATGCTGGAATGCAAACCAATGCATGAGTCTGTAGCAGTTCAGAGGATCGCGTTCCTTGCCAAGGCCAGTCCTTGAATCAGCGGCACTGTAAAACCAGAGTTCTCGCCCATTGGAAGATAAAACCGGAAAACCATCAGGTACGTTGTCATACTCTCCTTCCCTCAAAAGAGGTGTGGCACAATAGTCAAAGATGTTCGTTCCTGCTTTAACAATCTCCTTCGTTCCATCAGCAGATGCCTGTGGGATAGTGAGCATCAGTCGCACCTTCGGGTCTATGGAGTGAACGAACCCGTAGAAATCGCTCGCCTTTTCATCAAGTGTCTCGTCAAACAATTGAAGATAGAAGGAGTCATAGTCACGGCCGCTTGCCTTGATATGCTCTATAACAGCCACCACAAATTCCCGGCAAATATCCTTAAACTGCTCACTCATCCATTTCGCATTGCCAGTATAATCATATATGTAGCCGGGATGGTCAAAGGGCATGTAAAATCCGATTTTGGGAAAGTCCTTATGGAATTCTAACATCCTATCCATTCTGCTGAAGTCTAACTGCACCGGGCGTAAGACATTACCTTCCTTGTCTTTTTTCGGGAATGGAACTGTCCCTGGGTGAATGCCACCAACGGTAATGCGATGTTCTAACATTGAGTTGCGTAGTTTTGAAAGGTTAAGGTTCGGATATTCATCCGTATCTATATACGACCAATTAAGAGTTGAAAGAGGCGTCTTTGTAGAGAGGACAACATTGTGGACGTGAATCTCAAGAGGAATTGTGTGGACATTGTTACCTACCGATACAGTAACTTGATAGTTGTAATTACCAGGCTTGGCACCTGTGCTCTCAGCCGAAAGCCATACCAGCATAGACTCACCCGATGGAATAGTCTGTGGAGAATCCGTAGCGAGTAGAGCATCAGGGACATACATCGCATTGGTTGTTACGAAGAACCTCGCCACTCTGGGCGTTACCTTCGGTGAACCTTCTCCCCCTCCGGTAACAGTGACATTGAGGGGAAGTTTTCCATCAGTCAGGTTAGCTGCGCCCAGCCCTGTTGCCTCAAGAGCGTTAACCACTGTGTGGATTTCTGCATGTTGTAAAGGTGAACGATTTTGAGGTAATGAGAGCATCCCAAAGTTATCATCCGGGACTACTTCCCAAATAAGTGTGTCTGTATTGTAAACCTGCTTGGCACGAAGGCGATGACGCTCGGTGAATTGCGCCCGCAGACTATCGTAACTATCCTTACCC
>JACQPQ010000021.1 GCA_016207405.1 Gammaproteobacteria bacterium
AAAAATTCTAGGAGCGCAGGGGACAAATGCGAGCAGCAGGCAGCGGAAAATACACAGTGAACCACCCATCAGTGAGGGTAACCCCACATCGCCATAAACTCTGGAACGGGTAAGGCGTTGAACCGCTCAAGATCACAAAATAGTCCATAAAGCGTTTCAACCTGTTTGGAAGGAAAACGAGTTTCACAATTGGCTCGAAATTTTTTTACGAGCAGCGGGATCGCTTCTTTTCTTCGCCGAGGATGCCCAATCGGATATTCACTCACAACCAGCTCCGACTGCGCCCCATCTTTAAAAAATACTTGAACGCTATTTGCAATAGAGCGCTTTTCTGGATCCAAATAATCTTTTGAAAATTGAGGGTTTTCAATCACCTCCATCTTGGCACGCAAAAGATCTATCCTTGGATCAGAAGCTGTCGCCTCTTCGTAATCCTCTGCTTTCAAATCACCTTTCATCAAGGCAACTGCAACAATATATTGGATTGAGTGGTCACGGTCAGCCGGGTTATAAAGAGGCCCTGTTTTACTGATAATACGAATCGCCGACTCTTGAGTGGTTATGATAATTTTTTCTATTCTATCAAGTTTGTCCTGGACAGTGGGATGCAAAGCGATAGCGCATTCTGCTGCAGTCTGGGCATGAAACTCTGCCGGATAAGAAACTTTAAAGAGAATGTTTTCTATCACATTACTTCCAAAAGATCTCGGCACTCGTAAAGGCTTTCCATGAAAATAAACATCACAAAATCCCCACTTGGGTGCGCTTAAAACAGTAGGGCATCCTTTTTCCCCCTTTAAAGTCAGCATCGCTAAACGAACTGCTCGGCTTGTCGCATCCCCTGCTGCCCAAGATTTTCGACTGCCTACATTGGGCGCATGTCGGTAAGTTCTTAAACTCTGCCCATCTACAAAGGCTTGGGAAACAGCGTGGATAATGTCTTCTTTTGCTCCGCCCAACAAATAGGTCGCAAGGGCAGTTGAGGCAACTTTTACGAGGACAACATGGTCAAGCCCAACCCGATTAAAGCTATTTTCAAGCGCCAACACACCCTGAATTTCATAGGCCTTGATAAGCGCGCTCAAAACATCTTTCATCCGTAAAGGAGGCATTTTCTTCGCGATTCGCTGCTCTGACAAAAAATCTGCCACCGCTAAAATAGCCCCACAATTGTCAGAAGGATGCCCCCATTCTGCCGCAAGCCAGGTGTCGTTGTAGTCAAGCCAACGGATAAGCGTGCCAATATCAAAAGCAGCTTTTACAGGATCACACTTAAAAGAAGTTCCTGGGACCCGAACGCCAAAAGGCGTTTGGGTCCCAGGAACAAGAGGCCCCAAATGTTGGGCGCATTCAGGAATAGAAAGGGCCAGAATGGCACACCCCAAAGCATCCATTAAACACCACCGTGCGGTTTCAAAAGCACATGCACTATCCGGGCTGCGCCTCACCACATAGTCTGCAATATCCACCAACAATTGGTCTGGCTTGGAACGAACATTAGAATCGGCACCCTGCACGACCTTCTAGCCCCTTTTTTGAAGCGGAACAAAAGCACGGGCAGAAGGCCCGATATAAGTCGCAGCGGGACGGATAAGCTTATTATTGGCACGTTGCTCTATCACATGAGCAGCCCATCCTGTAATCCGAGCCATTACAAACAAAGGTGTGAATAGATCGGTTCGGATATCACAAAAGTGATACGCTGGCGCACTATAAAAATCAACATTCGGAAACAAGCGTTTTTCGCGCCACATCACCGCTTCAATTCGTTCGGCAACAGGATAAATCACGGTGTCCCCAGCCTTTTTGGAAAGCTCTCTCGCCCATTTTTTAATAATGTCAGAACGTGGATCGCATTCCTTATATACACGATGGCCAAACCCCATGATTTTTTCTTTTTTGGAGAGCATAACCTTGATTTCTTTTTCAGCCTCATCAGGGCTCCTAAAACGACTAATCAAGGCCATTGCTTCCTCATTGGCACCTCCATGCAAAGATCCTCGAAGTGTTCCAATGGCAGAAGTAATCGCAGAATAAAAATCTGTCAGAGTGGAAGCCGTGACGCGTGCCGCAAAAGTAGACGCATTAAATTCATGTTCCGCGTATAAAACAAGCGAGACTTCTAACATTTGTCGGCGCGCCTCCTCGACTGACCCTCCCTGAAGAGAATGCAGAAAATGTCCTGCTAAGGATGCGTCTCCCGAATTAAGCGCGATGCGCTTCCCCTCTTTCCAAAATCTAAACCAATAAGCCAACATGGAAGGAAAAGCCGAGAGCAATCTATCGGCTATGGCAAAATGGTCCCTCGTTTTTCCTTCGGGCTCTAAGGTGCCTAACATCGAACACCCTGTTCGCAACACATCCATTGGATGAGCCGTCTTTGGAATATTTTCCAAAACCAACTTTAAGGCAGAGGGCAACTCTCGAAAAGACTTCAATCGATTTCGATAGTCCTCTAATACAGAGGAAGTTGGCAGTTCCCCATGAATAAGCAAATAAGCCACTTCCTCAAAAGAAGCTCCCCCTGCCAATTCTTGTATGGAATACCCTCGATATCGAAGCTCATGACCTTCCGCACTGACAGTACAAATCGCCGTTTCGCCTGCCTGAATACCGGCAAGCCCCTCTGTTTTTTTATCGACCATGGTGTACTCCTTAAATTAAAATGTTTTGCCTTTCCTACGCCGTTTCATCTTTAGGCCACGCATTTAAAATGGCCTTAACGAGAATCGCCAAAGGAATTGCAAAAAATATGCCCCAAAATCCGAGTAACCCCCCAAAAATAATGACGGCCATAATAATGGCAACCGGGTGGAGGCTCACCACCCCAGAGAACAAAATGGGTACCAAAACATTGCCATCAAAACCTTGGATCAATATATAGGCCAAAATGGCATACCAAAAGTCTGGCGAAAACCCCCATTGGAAAAAAGCAACGAGCGCAATAGGAATCGTAGCGCCTATGCCTCCAATGTAGGGAATGAAAACGGAAAGCCCAACCAAAAACCCAAGCAAAGCAGAATAATGGAGATCTAAAAAAGCAAACACGATGTAACTGATGGTTCCAATGATCAAAAATTGCAAGGCTTTTCCCTTAATGAAGTTTCCCAGTTGATGGTCCACTTCTTCCCATACCTTTTTGGCTAAATGTCTATCTTTAGGGAAAAATCTATCACACCATTCTAAAATCTTGTCTTTGTCTTTTAAAAAGAAAAATAACAACAAAGGAACGATCACAAGGTATACAGAAAGAATCACTAACCCCGGCAAACTTTCTAACGTCGCTGAAAAAATTTGGTGACTCAACAGAACAAGTCGCTCCTCGATAGAAGCGGTAATTTCAGTTACTTGTTCCTTGGGAAGATATTCTGAAAATCTATCGAATAGCGCATTGAGAAACTCTTTCGTGGAATCAATAATATTAGGGAGCTCCCTAAAAAACTGATTCAACTGATGTCCCACCACAGGGAATACCGCAAACACTAAAAACACGGTGACGCCTAAAAACAACGTAAACACCAAAATAACCCCCGCGAGACGAGGAATTTTTAGGCGTTTGAATTGAACGAGAACAGGCTCTAATAGATAAGCGAGGATAGTCGCCGCTAATGCAGGCGCTAATAAATGTCCGATGGTTAAAATAAGACTAAATCCTACGACAAGAAAGACCAATAAATAAACGGCTTGGGGATCTGAGAAGTATCGTTGAATCCAGGTTTTAAAAACTCGAATGGGCATTTGAGCTGGCTACCTATTGCAAAAGATAGTACCGGCCCCTTCCTTTAATGTCAATTTTAGGGTTAGCTCACATCAAAAATTTTACCCGGATTCATAATGCCTTTTGGATCAAAGACCGCTTTAATCGATCGCATCGCTTCAATTTCGGATGGACTTTTTGAATAGTGCAAATAGGGTTTCTTAACCAATCCAATGCCGTGCTCAGCGGAAATACTCCCTCCAAACTGCTCTATCATGGAAAATAATCTCTCATCACCTTTTTGGCAGGCTGCCACAAAGGCTTTTGTTTCCCAGGTTTCTGGTTTCAAAATGTTCACATGAATATTCCCATCACCTATATGACCAAAAAGAACCCCTTCAAATCCTGGATAATGCTCTGCAATAAAAGTTAGCAGCGCCTGGCTAAACTCAGGAATTTTTGCAACTCGAACAGATAAATCGTTTTTGTAAGGATTATAAGAAGCTAATGCTTCGGGGATCCCTTCTCGGAGCATCCAAAGCGACTGACCCTGCTCCAAGCTTTCACTCATGATGCCATCGGTCGCCCATGAGCGCTCTACCGCAGTTTCAAAGAGAGCGAGTGCACGGTTGCGGTGAAACGCATCCTCACTCTCAAAATCCAGTAACACATAATAAGGAGTGATGGCCGGAAAAGGACGCCGAGCTTTTCCTTTATTAACCTGTATAGCCAAGGCATTTTCTGAAAAAAATTCAAAGGCATTTAAAACGAGTTGACTTTTAAACAAGTGAAATAAGGATATCACCGATTCTATTTTTGGGATCCCCAACACCATCACCTGAGATGGCTTAGGTAAAGGCGCCAACCATAAGGTGGCTTCGACAATAAAGCCCAGCGTTCCTTCGCTTCCCACAAAAAGATGCCTCAAATCGTAACCCGTCGCATTTTTAATGAGCCCCCGATTGAGCGTCATCACTTCCCCTTTCCCAGTGACGACTTTAAGGCCAGCCACCCACTGGCGAATTGGTCCGTAGCGCACAACGGCAACCCCCCCCGCGTTCGTTGCAATATTGCCACCGATTTGACTCGAACCTTTTGAAGCCAGATCAATGGGGAAATGTAACCCTTCTTTACCTGCCAGTTCTTTAACGACTTGAGTAATGACACCCGCTTCACACGTTAAAGTGTGATCTTCACGATTTACGCCCAACATGCGTTTCATCTTATCGAATGAAACCACCACTTCGTCATGACACGCGACTGCTCCCCCACTTAAGCCCGTTCTTCCTCCCGATGGAACAAGGGGAATAGAATACTGGTTCGCCATTTTAACCAGCGCTTGAATTTGCTCAATCGACCTTGGAAACACAACGGCTGTTGGCTTAGGTGTATAAACCTTTGTATGGTCCCGTCCGTAAACGGTTAAGGTTTCCAGATCTAACGCTATATCTTCTTTGTCAAATAACTGACTTAGATGTTTTTTGAGGGAACCCCTCATGGCCTTCTCTCACCCAACCTTCTTTTTTCATACCGACCCATTAGTCCGGCTTTCGCTAAAATGTGGTCCTGCATAGCTGCCACCACCTGTTGTTTGGTCGACCGCGGGGCGAGGTGCAAAAGTGCATCTAAGGCATACGCTTTGAAATAATACCGATGCTCTCGGTCAGGAGGACAAGGCCCAAAATACCCCGTTTGCCCATCAGTGCGGATCCCATGTATTCCACGAGGCTCTTCCCCTGCTTTGATTTCTATTAGTGTCGGGGAAAGATTAAACACCACCCAATGATCCCACATGCCATCGGGACGAATTTGTTTGGGAACATCCGGATCTTCCATAATCAGCGCTAGACTCTTGGCAAGGGGTGGAACTTCCCGAATAAATAGGGGAGGATTGATGTTTTCTCCCTCGCAGGTGTATCGCATTGGAATTCTCTCGCCCTCCCTAAAAGCCGGACTGGTCAGTTGCATGGTTTGTTTCCTCCTATAAATTGGTGGACCGCTCGCTTTGTCCACCCTACAAATCTTATCCCTTACCCCTTTTTAACAAAATCGTTCCGAGCGCCTTGTGAAGTCTCCTGATGATCTTGTCTGTCATTACCCAATCGATGCAAGGATCGGTAATAGATACCCCATACTGCAACCCTTCTCTTCCTTTTTTAGGGTCAAGACTCTGTTTACCCCAATTGAGATTACTCTCTAACATCAAAGCAACTATAGAACGATTGCCACCTAAGATCTGTTGAATAACGGCGTTTACTCCATTGACTTGTTTTGCTGGATCTTTGGCAGAATTTCCATGGCTACAATCTACCATAATGTTGGGGGTGAACCCCGCTTTTATCAAAGCATCCTCACAAGCAACGATACTCCCCACATCATAATTAGGACCCGTGTGCCCTCCTCGCAATACTAAATGGGTATAAGGGTTGCCTTTGGTTCGGACAACCGCAACCTTGCCTTCGGGATTCACACTTAAAAAATGACTCGGATATTTTGCAGAGCGCATCGCATGGAGTGCAACCTGCCAGTTGCCATCCGTTCTATTTTTGAACCCAACAGCCGAGGAAAACCCACTCGCCATTCTTCGATGGGTTTGAGATTCCACTGTTCTTGCCCCTATGGCCGTCCATGAAAAAAGATCTTGAATATACTGGGGTGAAATGAGATCCAAAGCCTCCCCAGAGGCCGCTACTCCCATTTCAGCCAAAGAGAGTAACAACTGGCGAGCCAAGCTAAGACCTTCTTCAATTTGGTAGGTTCCATCCAAAAAAGGGTCCACGATTAAACCCTGCCAACCCATTTCCGTTCTTGGTTTTTCAAAGTAAACGCGCATCACCAAAAACAGAGTGTCTCCTACCGCTTTGGCAAGCACTTTAAGTTTTTCGGCATACTCGCGTGCTGCCCGGATGTCATGAATAGAACAAGGCCCTACCACCACAAATAAACGAGGATCTTTTCTATCTAAAATGTCTTTAATGACGTTCTGCCCTTTGGCAACCGTTCTGACGGCCTCTAATGTCATCGGCAATTGCTGCTTTAAAGCCTTGGGCGTGATGATCCGGTCTTCAGAAAAAACGTGAATATTTTCGATGTCGGATAAGCAAGTCATGGGAGTGTGATTATAAAGGAGGCGGTAATCGGGTACAAAAGCTTCTTGTTGCAAAAGGTGAAACTGCACTACAATTCGGCATGCTAGAAGACATTCATCATGGCCGTATTCTAATTTTAGATTTTGGGTCCCAAACCACTCAGCTGATCGCACGGCGCATTCGCGAAAGCCATGTTTACTCAGAAATCCATCCTTATGATATGTCAGAGACGGCCATTCGCGCTTTTAACCCCAAAGGCATTATTTTGTCGGGAGGGCCTGAAAGTCTTACGCGCGAGACAGCGCCTCGCCCTTCACGGGTTATTTACGAACTGGGATGTCCTATTCTAGGCATCTGTTATGGGTTACAACTTCTGGCTGATCAACTGGGAGGAGCTGTCCAAAGCATACAACACCGCCGCGAGTTTGGGCTCGCAAAACTTACCCTGTGTACAGAATCAGAGTTATGGCGTTTTCTCTTCTCACCCTCCTCTAAAGGATCTCACCCCCTCACCGTATGGATGAGCCATGGTGACCAGATCTCAGAACTTCCTCCGGGCTTTCAAGTTATTGCGGGTACACAGAATGCGCCCTATGCTGCGATTGCTGAACCCAGTCGTCATTATTATGGCTTACAGTTTCACCCAGAAGTCACCCATACGGAGCATGGCACAGACATTATCCGACACTTCGTTCAAACCATTTGCCAATGCCAAGCCCTATGGACGCCCCAGCACATTATTCAAATGATGAAGCAAGACATTCGTCATAAAGTCGGAAAAGAAGGCGTGATCTTAGGTTTATCGGGTGGAGTGGATTCAGCGGTTACAGCCGCCTTGCTCCATGCCGCACTCGACCAAAATAAACACCTGCAACTCACCTGTATTTTTGTCGACAATGGTTTACTCCGTGCCGAGGAAGCTGAAGAAGTGATGGAGCGATTGGCAAGAGAGCACCCCATTCGCATTGTCAGAGTGAATGCTCACAAACGATTTCTCTCAGCCTTAAAAGGGGTAGTGGAACCAGAAATAAAACGCAAAATTATTGGAAAAATATTTTATGACGTCTTTGAAGAAGAAGCAGCCAAACATAAAGATGTCCAGTGGCTTGCACAAGGAACCATCTACCCGGACGTCATTGAATCGGCTTCTGCAAAAACAAAAAAAGCGCATGTCATTAAAACCCATCACAATGTAGGGGGCTTGCCTAAAACCATTCGGTTGAAACTCCTCGAACCCTTACGGGAACTCTTTAAAGATGAGGTTAGAAAAATCGGATTGGAACTCGGCCTTCCAAAAAGCCTCGTGTATCGTCATCCCTTTCCAGGCCCTGGGCTTGCTGTCCGTATTCTGGGGGAAATCGATGAGGAGGCCTGTAAACGTCTTCGAAAAGCAGACGCTATCTTTATAGAAGAACTCAAGAAAGCTAATCTTTACGATACTGTTAGCCAAGCATTCGCTGTACTCTTGCCTGTCAAATCAGTCGCCGTTATGGGGGATGCGCGGGTTTATGAACCCGTCCTCGCACTTCGAGCAGTAACCACTTCGGACTTTATGACGGCAGCTTTCGCCAAACTACCCTATGCGTTTTTAGAACACGTCGCCAATCGCATTACGAATGAAGTCGAAGGGATTAGCCGAGTCGTTTATGACATTTCGAGTAAGCCTCCAGCGACGATTGAGTGGGAATGAGGGGAAGTGCGGAATGCGGAGTGCGGAGTGAGTGGGGTGGACAAAGTGCGTAGGGTGGACAAAGCGAGCGTTTTTTGCGAGCGGTCCACCGGGATAGTACGGAGTGGGGAGTGCGGAGTTGGATCCGATATCTATTGGATGCAGAAAGCGCTTACGCTTGCCCAGAGCGCCGAATCATCCGACGAAGTCCCTGTGGGTGCGGTTTTAGTTTTTGAAAATCGTTGCATTGGCGAAGGCAAGAATCAAATGATCTCCGAAAAAGATCCAACTGCGCATGCAGAAATTGTGGCGCTTAGAATGGGCGGAATCGTTTTGGGGAACTATCGATTACCTGGAACAACACTCTATGTCACCTTGGAGCCCTGTATGATGTGCGTGGGTGCTACTCTCCATGCCCGCATCCAAAGGCTCGTATTTGGCGCATGGGACCCTAAAAGAGGGGCCGTCGAGAGCACCTGTCAACTCCTTCGCTCACCCCCTCCTTATCACTTTATCGAATACACCGGTGGCATCTTGGCAGAAGAGTGCGGGCAAATGCTGAAGGATTTTTTTAGAGCACTTAGGGGTAAGGGGGAAGGGATAAGGGGGTGACGAATCAGCGGGAACTGCTGTCCGAAATTCAAAATGATTGTTATCTTTTTCAAAACATGATAAAACGTTTGAGTGTTTTTGGAAAAAGGTTAGAATCCAAAAACAGTGGCTAGCAGAAGGCAGCAAAAGGTATGTCGTAAAGCCTTGTTGCTAGTGGGTCTTTAGATTAAAAAATTAAGGGAGCAACAATGAACCAAAATCTAAAACGAGTGGCAATCAGCCTGGTTGCCTCTGCCTTTGCTTTATCAGTTAGTGCATTTGCAGATGGCGAGCCAGGCGATAATAAAGGTCCCAATGCGGTACAAAAGGGAACGGATAAACTGTGGTTAAAGTTATCGGGTCAAGTCAACCGTGCGGTTTTATATGCACAGACGGACACTACCGCGTCAACCGGAAATAATCATACGGACCAAGAAGTATTTCATGTGGATAATAGTGCTGCTTCTACACGAATCACTCTTGATGCAGGTAAATCTATCAACGATGACTTAAGTCTAGGTGCGACTTTGCAATTCCAAGTACAAGCGAACCCAAGTGACGGTGTCAACTTTGGTTTAGGAAAAGAGGCCTCAAAAGAAAGTGATTCTGAGGCGTCCTTCAAACAGAGACTTGCCGACATTTACTTAAAGAGCCACAAATGGGGAACTGCATCCATGGGTAGAGGTTGGATGGCTGCAGCACTTACCACCTCTGTCGATCTTTCTGACACAGATATCGTTCTCTATTCAGGTGTTGGGGATATTGCGGGTGGCTTGGTGTTTGGAAAATCAGTCGCCACTGCAACCGGAGGAGCCGCGGGAACCAAAGTAAGCCAGGCATTTTCCACGCTCGAAGCTTTTGCTAGGAAATCTCGCCTGCGCTATGACTCGCCTGTATGGAGAGGGTTCCAAGCTTCTGCTTCTTTAGCCGAGTTTGGAGACTGGGACAAGGAAGACCACAGTGATGCGGCACTTCGATATGCGGAAGAACTGAACGGCGTTAAAGTAGCGGCAGCAGTAGGGTATGGCCGTGATAATGACAATAGCAATGTCTATGATTTTCATACTTTGACGGGTTCCGCTTCTGCGCTGCTTCCCAATGGCTGGAATTTCACAGTAGCCGGGGCTAAGAAAAGCCCCAGCAATACTTCCGGAACTAACCATAACCAAACTTTTTGGTATGGAAAGGTCGGATATATCTTCAATCCATTCCCATTTGGTAAAACTGCTCTTGCGGTAGACTACGGTAAGAATGACGACGTAGATGGTACGGTTACGGTTACTGGAAATGTTGGTCGAAAAGGCAACGAATCTAAAGCCTGGGGCGCTGCGGTGGTCCAACACTTTGCTTCCCTTGCAACGGAAGGGTATTTGGCATTCCGAAACTATGACCACGATCCCGACAAGACAGGGCGAGCTTCTGCTAAAGCCGAAGACATTCAAATCGTGATGCTCGGCGCACGTGTTAAGTTCTAATCATTGTAATCGTTTTTCCCGTCGTTGCGGCCTGTGCTTCGCAAGGCTCGCAACGACGATTTTTATGTAGGGTGCGCTTGCGCACCGTTCTTAAAATGAGGTAGTTATGAAAAAACACCGCACAGTCCTTGTTTTAATCGGCACGCTTTTTGCGGTTGCCCTGTACACGTCTTCCTGCGCGAATGTAGAGCGCAAATCTTTTACACCTCGTTCACATGATGACTTGCCAGCAGGTAAGGGGCTTTTTACAGGTGAAGACGGGGAAGTTTTAATTTATTCGAAATAATTCTTTCTGCACTGCTATTGTACGTGCCTCATCGATACGAATAACTCCCTTACGAACAAGAGGAACGAGTGCCTGATCGAGCGTTTGCATTCCAATGCCTGCAGAGGTTTGAATAACCGAATACATCTGGGCGACTTTATCTTCTCGGATAAGATTACGAATCGCAGGGGTAGCGAGCAGAATTTCAAACACGGCCACGCGTCCTCCGCCTACTTTTTTCAATAACGTTTGTGCAATAACAGCCTGCAGAGCTTCTGACAGCATGGACCGAACCATATTTTTCTCTCCTGCTGGAAATACATCAATAATTCGGTCTACGGTTTTTGCAGCCGAGCTCGTATGCAAAGTCGCAAAAACTAAGTGCCCGGTTTCTGCTGCGGTGAGTGCAAGACGAATGGTTTCCAAGTCTCGCATTTCCCCAACCAGAATAATGTCCGGATTTTCTCTAAGCGCTACTCTGAGGGCAGAAGAAAAATCGGGAACGTCTCTTAAAACTTCTCTTTGGTGGACGAGCGACAGTTTGCACTCATGAATAAATTCTATGGGGTCCTCAACGGTCAGAATATGAAGATTCTTATGCTGATTGATATAGTCAATCATGCTGGCAAGCGTTGTGCTTTTCCCTGAACCTGTGGGCCCTGTCACCAACACAAGACCATTTGGTTTGTTCACAATGTCGAGAAAGCATTTAGGAGCGCCTAACGCTTCAAAGGATAACATTTCAGAAGGTAGAGCCCGGAATGCTGCTCCAATGCCCCGAGCATGTCGAAACACGTTGATCCGAAACCGCGCCATGCGCTGAAGGCCGAACGCAAAATCCACTTGGGATGCTTGCTTCAATCTTTCTTTCTCTCCTTCATTCATGATCGCATTCAACATCTTCTCGATTTCCCCGCTCGTTAAGTTCCCACCATCCATTTTTCGAATATCGCCATCTACGCGGAGTAAAGGTGGAAGCCCTGCGGATAAAAATAGATCAGACGCTTTATTTTGAATGGTTGAAGAGAGTAAGTCTGTAAGTTCCATATTCAGTTATCCTTATTTTTAAAAGAAAACAACGGTTCAGCACATTTTAAAAACCAGGAACTGTCATCCCGGGCAAGCGCCTTTTCATAATGCAAGTTTCAGAGAAAATCTTGCAAGGCGCGCGACCCGGGATCCAGAATTGAGATCTACAATCTGGATTGTATCTTGCAAATATAGACCTATTAAAAATAACTATACTGAATAGGGCTATAGGAAGTAAGGAATGGATCCTGAGTCTGGATAGGTCTAATAAGACCGTCGGGATCATAGGACCATTCCTTCATGGCCTTAACGCGAACGGTAGAAAGGTCTAAAAGGCCGAATGTACAATCCAGCGTCTATGCCTTAAGAAGAGGATAACACAAATGACAAACCTTACTAAATTTGATATGTATTGGGGAATTGATATTTCAAAACAATGGCTTGATATTGCAGAGGGAGGAAAAGTAGTTCGACTTCAGCAAGATGAAGAGGCGATCCGACGATTTATCTTGTAAAACCATTCAGAAATTTCTGCTGATTCGCCACCCTGTGGCTTGACCCATAGGGAACTGCACAAATAGAGACATTTAGTTTTTAATGTGAAATTTTCTAATCGTTCATCTATTCCTCCTGAGTAACAAAAAACTCATTGTTGCTTCGCCGCGTTTCGCACGACTTGCAACGACGGAGAGGAAGGGGTAGGTGAACGCGGGGGATTTTCAAAGAATTAAAAAATAAGTATTATTTCAATCAAGTAAAAGCCATCCAATATGTTGTTGAATGGCCTAACCAACAAGATTTCAGCGCAGATACTTTGTACCTATGTTCAAAAAGTAAACCTCGGCGGAAACAATCTCCCCAAAGGTCGCGGGAAAATAAGAAAGTGTAGCTTTTGTAGCCGACAGGGAGCGAAGCTGTCGAGTTTCGTTTTGTCGGATTTAAGCGCTTACGCTTGAATTCGACCTACAATACTGGCAGCAAATATTCTACGCGTAATTTGATGGTCTGCGGACAAAACGGTTTTTGGTAAAAGTGACAGGGTTGGTATGACAAGAGACAAACTTTCTGGATTTAGTTTGCTTGAAATGGTCATTGCTCTTTTTGTTGTGGGATTGGGTGTAGTGGGATTGCTGACGCTTCTTCTTCAAGGAATGGTTTTGATCTCGGATGTGGAATTGCGAGATAAAGCAGTCATACTCGCGCATCGAACGGTGGAAGAACTGAAGAGCGATCCCCTCAATGGTCATGGGGTTATCGAGAAGGCGCGAGAAGAACTCGCGAAACTTTCCTTTCCAACAGGGAGTACTTTAGATGTCAGGTGGGATGAGCCGCACGTCCTAAAAATCACACGACAATCTAAACAGTCTTCTGAAGATTCAGATAAGGTACATGAAGACATTTACTATCAAATTCACTTCAGCCTGTAGCCCTAAACGAGGCTATACCCTTCTTGAATTTGTTATAGTGTTAGCACTCGGTTCCTTCATATTATTGTCGCTTACGAAGTTGCTGACCAAAGGGCATCGTATTTTTGTGAATCAAGAAGAGCGAGCCATTCGAGAAGAAAAAATCCGCGCTGCTTTTTCCGTTTTAAGGGAAGAGCTACAGAATGTGGGGTACTTAGGATGTGCCTCCCGTGAAAATGCCAAGCACTTAGTCAATCACTTAAAACCTTCCTTGGGCTTTGACCCTAAGCACTTGTTGAAGGTTGTCCAAGGAGAGAGCGGGGCGTCCGATACTTTAGAAGTGCGAAGAGCGCTCGAAGCGAGTTCTACAGACGTGATCGTGCCTGTAGAGCAAAGGGATCCGCATTTTTGGGTAGATAATGTCAACCCTGGATTTTTACAAATCGATCGTTTTGACGTGGTGGGGATCAGTAATTGTGAGCAAGCAGAAATTTTTCTTGCCCAAAAGGAGGGTTTTGCTCATAACGTTATTTATTATGCACAAATACCTGCTCCAGATGAGGACTTTGTTCCAAAAAACTATCGGGGCCTCCAAAATAAGTCCACTCATTTGTCTAATGCTTGGGATAGAGGAATGGTTCCAAAAATTTTTAAAATGCATACGGCGCATTATTCCATTGATGGAAGAAGTTTGCTTCAAAATGGCCAGGAATTGATTTCCGGTGTTACCAACTTTCAAATTCAGTTGGGAGTAAATGAGAAGTGTGATGGAAGCGTAGGGCTGTATGTTGAGCCTCCACTATCCAAATTTTTGGAAGCGTTCGATTTTTCCAAAGTAGTTGCCATCCGTCTTCAGTTAACTTTTCAAGGAAAAGACTCAGCACCCGTTACTGTGACCGATACCGTCCAATTAAGGAATTCGAAATGCGGGCCTTTATCTATCGATACTGGTTGATGGCATTGCGAAGCTTTTCCGTTTCGCGGCGAGCGGCTTCTGCGAAGTTGGCGCCCTTTGCGGCGAAGATAATGTTGCGTGAGGAGTTGATGATAATGCCCTGACTGCGGCTATCTTTGCCGGCAGAGACAGTCTTCTCCAGATCACCGCCTTGTGCACCAATGCCAGGAATAAGAATCGGCATATCGTCGACGAGTTTTCGGACTTCGCGGAGTTCTTCGGGAACCGTTGCGCCGACGACGAGCGCGCAGTTGCTATTCTTGTTCCACTTACTTGCGACGTGGCGAGCAATAAAGCGATAAAGCGGTTCGCTGTTTACGAGTAAGTCCTGAAACTCCCCTGCGCCTCTATTAGATGTGCGGCAGAGAACAATGATGCCTTTGTCCGCTCGTGCGAGAAATGGCTGCAGCGCTTCGGCTCCCAGATAGGGATGGACGGTGATCGCATCGGCTTGCAAAAAATCAAACGCCGCATTCACATATCCCGCGTTGGTATTGCCGATGTCTGCACGCTTGGCGTCGAGGATGACCGGGACGTCGGGAGCTCTGAGATGGATATCCAGGATGGTTCTGTGTAGAGCCCGAATGCCTTCATCACCATGCGCCTCATAAAATGCAATGTTTGGTTTGTACGCACACACCAGGTCCTGGGTTGCTTCTACAATCGCCCTATTGAACGCGATGAGCGTACTCTCGACATTTCCCTTAGACTTTGCGTTTCGGCGTATGGATTCTGGGATCTTGCTGAACTCACTGTCGAGTCCAACTGAAACAAAGTTGCCGCGAGACCATTGAGCCTCCAGCATTTGTCGAAAATTTTGGTTTCGCATGAAAGTTCCCTCCTTAGCCCTTAGACAAGCGTCAGCATCTTTCGTGCATGCTGGAGCGTTTCGGGCGTTTGGCTTTTGCCTCCCACCATACGGGCAATTTCTAAAACTCTTTCTTCTTCATTAAGAGGATGAACCGTCGAATAAGTCACTTGACACTGTACGGTTTTTTCAACGCGAATATGGGAACTTCCCCAAACGGCGACTTGTGCAAGATGAGTGACACAAATCACCTGTTTGCGCTCCCCAAGTTTTTTTAACAGCCGGCCTACGGTATCTGCCGTTTTTCCACCCACGCCCACATCCACTTCATCGAATAGAAAAGTAGGAGTGGGCAATAAGGTTGTCGTTAAAGCCTCTATGGCAAGACTAATTCTCGAAAGCTCTCCCCCAGAGACTACTTGTTTTAAAGGTTTTAAAGGATGGTCTGGGTTTGTAGTGATAAGCCATTCGACTTTTTCGAGTCCCTCGGCAGTTTCTTCACCTGAAGCACAAGGAGAAAAATGAACTTTAAACTTTCCATAGGGCATTCCCAGTTGTTTTAAATAAGGGAGGAGCGCTTTTTCAAAACAAAGCGAAGTGGCTTGGCGCAGACAAGTGAGTTGGTTTGCCTTCTCACAATATGTCTGTTTTGCACAGAGAGCCGCTTCTCCAAGCTCAGCTATTTTGGGCTCTAGTGCTTCGAGTTCCGCCAACTCACATTTGAGTTTTTTGTGGAAAGAAGGTAAATCGGGAGCTTTGATGTTATGTTTGCGTACAAGTTGATGAATGCACTCAAGCCGAGTAGATACGTTCAAGAGTTCTTCGGGTTCTATGTCAAGCTTGTTTAAACATGACTTTAGGTGAGTTACGGTTTCTTGAACGTAGATATGGGCTTGTTTAAGCAATTCAATTGGCGTTTGCAAACTGCCCTCGTATTCGGAGATTTCTTGCAGCAAACGGATGGTTTGAAGAAGCGTCTCTTGTGCTGAGCCCTCATCTTTTTCTTCAAGGAGGTTAAGCGATCCGCGAATGTGAGAAAACAGTTTTTCGAGATGGATCAGGCGGTGGTACTTTTGTTCGAGAGAAGAGAGTTCATTTTCTTGAAGAGCAAGGGCATCGAGTTCTTTAACCTGGTAACTTAAGAGTTCCCGTGCTGTGAGTTGTTGGCTTGCAAGGGTTTGCGCGATTTTAAAATCCTCTTCTGCCTTCTGCCAAACCGCATAGCTTTTTCTGACCCCATCAAGAAGGGGGATATGCTGCCCAAAACTATCCAGAAGTTCCCTTTGAGTCGCTGTCGAAAGAAGCGTTTGATGTTGCTGTTGGGTATGCGTATGAATGAGAAAATTGCCTAACTGCTGAAGGAGAGCAACCGTTGTAAGGCTATGATTGATGTAAATTTTAGAGTGCCCTTCTTGAGTGAGAATTCTGCGGATAAGAAGGGTGGTTTCGGGGGGCGCCAGAAGTTCATGCGCTTTCAACCACTCCATAGCGTGTGGCGCGAAATGTAAGTCGAAGAAAGCGGTAATCTCGCATTTTTCCGCGCCCTGTCGAATCAGTGCCGGTTGTGCCCGCTGCCCTAAAATAAGGGCCATCGCTTCGACAAGAATGGATTTTCCTGCGCCTGTTTCTCCCGTGATGACCGTTAGCCCCGCGTAAAAATCCAGTTCAAGATTTTCAATCGTTAAAAGGTTTTTAACCTGAAGAGATGTCAGCATTAGAGCTTTCGTCCCCAGTGTAATTTATTTCGGAGGGTTTTAAAGTAGCAATATCGTTTGGGGTGAATAAGATTCAGGTGTCCTTTTTGTTTTTCGATGTGGATTTCATCCCCAGGCACCGTCGGGAAGACTATTTGGCTATCACAGCTCACTTTGGGATAAACCTTATTATGGGCAGAAGGGACTAGTTTTATGCGGCGGTTTCCTTCTACGACGATGGGGCGGCTACTTAAGGTATGGGGGCATAGGGGAACTAAAACGATAGCATCCAGAGAAGGATGCAAAATAGGCCCGTCGGCGGATAAAGCATAGGCCGTAGAACCCGTTGGGGTCGCCGTGATGAGGCCATCGGAGCGTTCGCTATAGACAAATTGCTCGTCAATATAGACTTCAAACTCGATCATTTTACTCACGCTCCCATGGGAAAGAAGCACTTCGTTCAGTGCATTGCCAGTTGCGGTGACTTTGCCTTGGTGTTCTATTCGAAGGGACAACAGGAATCTTTTTTCTTGGTAATATTGCCCACTTAAAACTTCGAGTAATTCCTCTTCAAGCGCTGTCGGATGAATGTCCGTCAAAAAGCCTAAATGTCCCCGATGAATACCCAGGACCGGCGTTTTCGAAAGCGACAGTGCACGAGCTGCATTGAGCAAGTTTCCATCCCCCCCAATGACGATAATCAGTTCTGAACAAGCCGCGAGTTCTGGCATGGGTTTTACGGAAAAAGAGTGCCCTGGTAAAAGGCTTGCCGTTTGTTCTTCTAATAGGAGGGTACGGTTCTGTTGGAGAAGCGCATCCCGTAAAATTTTAAGTGTTTCGAGGGCTTCCGTGTCTTGCTGCTTACCAATGACGCCAATGGTTTGGAACAGAGGTTTTTTTGTCATATGCCGTTTTATAGGGCCTCTCGGAGATAAACAGGCAGTGCATGTTCTGGCTGAAGCGTTTCACCTTTTTCGAACTTCTGGATCGCCAAAGGTATTAAAGCTCTGGCCATAGGATAACAGTTGGGAAACGAGTGGTGCAAATAGGGGGCAAATCGTGTTTCTAAAACACTTGAATAAGCTTTCCAACCACTTCCTACCCCAACCCATTCCGTTGCTTTAGATAAGAGATTTTCTGGGATAGAAATTTCAGAAGGTTTCTGTAGGGTATCCGGGATAATAGTTTTTAAAAGGGTAAGGGATAAGGGGTAAGGGGTAAGGGATAAGGGGTAATGATTGTTTTCTTCAATTTGGTAAGCGCCCCAATAAACAGCTCCCATGCGGGCATCTTGTACTCCTAGTACCGCTCCCTTCGAAAAAGTAAGATGCGCTTCTTCGGCAAGACAAGCCAAGCTTGAGACAGCCACAATAGGTAAGTCATGGGCAAAGGCAAGGCTTTGCGCGATGGAGGCCCCCAGGCGAACCCCTGTAAAAGTACCTGGCCCCTGACCAAAAACAATCAGATCTAAATTTGAAAAAAAAATGTTGCTTTTGGAAAGCAAATTGTGGATCATACCGAGCACGTGAAGACTTGCTTTTTGAGTGCCCTCTTCTTGTTGCTCGAGTAAATGATTGTGTACAAGAAGCGCAACGGAGCAACGTTCTGTTGAGGTTTCTAGGGCGAGTATGGTGTAAGACATGTTTAGTCTGTAAAGCCAACATCATAGCACGCTCATGAAAGCATGCGTATTTTGCATAAGCGGTAATGTCTCACCAAATGGTTGTAAGCGCATTGAACCAGGGAGAGTTTTTCATTTATTCGCATCTACAACAATCGCTTGTAATCCCCATTATTTGGGGCGGGTTGTTGTGTGCCGTAAATATTCCTGCGCTCGCTTCAGACAACAGTCTTCTTCCCATGACAAACATGGCACGATGTACAAAGTGTCATGATGAAAACACCTCCCCCGTTTTACCTTTATTAAAATCTAAACATGCCGTAGTAGCGGACAAAAGAACTCCATTTGCAGGGGAAGCATGCCAGACCTGTCACGGGTTAAGTGAAGAACACATGAAAGGTTCTGAAGATGGAGGGCCGCGCCCTTCTCCCAGCGTTCGATTTGGTTCCAAGTCCAACACCCCTCTTTCAACTCAAAATGAATCCTGTTTAGCCTGCCACCGTTCTGGTTTGCGGATGGAATGGAAAGGCAGTCCACATGAAATGAAAGGGGTGGGGTGCATTAGCTGTCATACCCTACACACCGGTTCGGATAAAGTTTTAGATAAAAAAAACCAAGCGGAAGTTTGTTTTACCTGTCACAAAACACAGAGGGCGGAGAGTCATAAGCTTTCGTCTCATCCCATTCAAGAAGGGAAAGTCGTCTGTTCCTCTTGCCATAATCCCCATGGTGCAGTAGGGCCAAAACTTTTGAGTACCAATACGGTTAATGAAACTTGTTATACCTGTCACGCGGAAAAACGAGGGCCGTTTTTGTGGGAACATGCTCCTGTGAGCGAAAACTGCATAACCTGTCATACACCTCATGGCTCTATTCATAAGCCGCTTTTGAAATCCAGGGGGCCGTGGTTGTGCCAGCAATGCCATTTGACATCTAATCATCATACGAGTGGTGCCTATAACTGTTCTAGTTGTCACTCAACCCGGCGGCTATCGGGCAAAGATTGTTTAAATTGTCATTCAGAGGTGCATGGATCGAATCATCCTTCTGGTGCAAGGTTAATGAGGTGAAAGGGATAAGGTGAAAGGGATAAGGGGGAAGGGATAAGGGGTAAGTTTTTGTAGGGTGGACAAAGTGAGCGCAGCGAACGGTCCACCTAAGCTTGCAGGTCGAATTCAAGCGAAGCGTAGAATCCGACAATTAAAACTCAAAAAGCAATGAGAATGCATAAAAAGATATTGATAGCCATTTTATATTTGGCCGCATCCCCTCTTTGGGCAGAAGATGATCCTTTTTCTTTTGGCCCGAGTGATGGAGGCCTTTCTCTAGAAGCCCCCGCTCCACCACCACCCAACCGTCCTAAAAGCGAACTTGAAATAGGCCTCGCATATATCAACCGAGATTCCTTTAAATTTGGAGAGTACACGGGACAAGAAGAAAAAGGCCCTTATGTTATTGGGAATGTAGACATTCATCGCCGAGGTGCTTTTGATAGCAGAACTTTTGACAGTGATGGTGCACTGTATTGGATTTTGAGAGGTAGAAACTTGGGTCTTACGTCGCGAGAAATGGAGGTGGAGACTGGGGTACAGGGCGATTATAAGGTAGGGATGAGCTATGACCAATTGCCTAAATTTCAAACGGATACGGCTAAGACGATATTTCGAGGCGTGGGGGGAGATACACTTACATTACCTCCTGGGTGGGTAAGAGCTGACGAAACATCTGATATGACAGAGCTTAATAATAGTCTTCACGAACTCAAGGTAAGCCATGAACGTAAGAAGTATGGTATGGAGTTTTCCAAATTCTTTTCCCGTGGTTGGGAGTTTAGTGCGAAGTATCATCGTGAAACGAAAGAGGGGAAAAAGCTTGTAGGGGCCATTATAGAGAGTTGGGACTTTGATGATAGTTTTCATGAACCCACCGTTATTATCCCTGAGCCTATCGATTACGTCACTCAACAAGTGGATGTGAAATTGAGCTTTACAGGGAAAAAGAGCCAATTTGAGGGGGGGTATTCCGTATCCTTGTTTGATAACCACAAAGATTCTCTTATTTGGGAAAATCCATTTTCTGCAATTGGAGGGACGCCTGAAACAAGAGGCAGAATAGGGCTGCCTCCTGATAATCAGTTTCATCAATTAAAAGCGATCTGGGGATATAACTTCGCCCCAAACACTCGTTTAACAGCCCATGGAACGTTCGGAAGAATGACTCAGGATGAGCGGTTCCTTCCCTATACCATCAACCCAGATTTGGCCGGTTCAGGCCTTCCTCGTTCTTCTTTAAATGGTAGGGTGGATACCTTAAGTTTTTATACTAAATTATTTTCACGGTATGGAAATGCTCTGAATTGGGTGGCCAGTTATCGCTATGAAGACCGGGACAATCGCACGTCAAGGGCTTCCTATATTGGTTATGGTGATGCAGCCGATCAAGGGGGGGTAGCAAACGCTAGAACTAATCTTCCTTTTAGTTTCAAGCAGAATCAATTCAAGCTTGATGCAACCTATGAATGGTTTTACCGGACGTACTTACAGGGCGGCTATGAATACACTCAAATGGAACGCACGCTTTCAGAAGTGAAGAAAAACCAAGAACATTTATATCGGTTAGAGATCAGACGTAATGCGTTTGACTCATTAACAGGAGGCATTCGTTTTCTTCAGGCTTATCGGCGGGGATCTTCTTATCGAACCACTGCTCTTCAAACGGCTACGGGAGGGGAACATTCAATGATTCATCCTCTTCAAAGAAAGTTTTATTTAGCCAGCAAAAATAGAACCCAAGGCGGGGGTTTTATGGAGCTTGATCCAATCGAAGCGGTGACGCTTCAGTTATCTATTGACTTGTATGAAGATGACTATTTAAAGTCAAAAATGGGATTGCGGAAAAGTATGGGACAAGTTTACGCAATAGATGCGACGATGGTTCCTAAAAAAGATATTACCACGTATGCTTTTTACACCTATGAACATTCGTATTCCGATCAGAAAGAGCGAGCCTTTGAGACTGTTGCTGAGAGCAATGATCCACGAAGAGACTGGAATAAAAAAACACGAGAAGGGATAGATACGCTGGGGGCTGGTTTTAAATGGGGTCCTTTTTTGGATCGGTGGGATACGGGGGCGGATTATACTTACGCACGCTCGCGTGGAAAGGGCCCTGTGAAAACAGGCTCTGCTTTGGATGCTCCCGATCCACCCATTCGTATGTTAACCACGGAGCTTCACCGGTTAGATGTCTTTTTAAAATATAAAATCAAAGAGTCGCTTTCGGCTAAGATGAATGTTCTTTATGAGAAATTCAGTTCGCGGGATTATGCCGTCGATAAAATACAATTAAACGAAATAGATACGATTTTGATAACGGGTGAAAAGAGCCCAGATTACTCAGTTTCTGTAATTGGACTGTCGTTGTTATATGATTTTTAGATGAGGGGAACAATCATGATTAAACGTCTATGGCAAATTCTATGGGCTCCCAGTAGCCGCTATTCGATAGCTGCCTTACTCATAGTGGGTGCTATCGGGGGGGTGGTATTCTGGGGTGGGTTTAACACGTTTATGGAATACACGAACAGTTTAAGTTTTTGTACGGGCTGTCATGAAATGAGTAGTACTGTATATCCAGAGTACCAAAAAACTATTCATTACCAGAACAGAACAGGCGTTCGGGCCGTGTGTGCCGACTGCCACGTTCCACATGAGTGGGGACCCAAATTGCTCCGTAAAATTCAGGCATCCAATGAGCTTTATCATAAAATCGTGGGAACGATAAACACTCCTGAAAAGTTTGAGGCTAGACGTCTTGAGATGGCAGAGCGGGTGTGGACCAGCATGAAGGCGACCGATTCCAGGGAGTGTCGAAACTGCCATGACTTTACGGCGATGGAATTAGAAAGGCAAAAGCCGCTTGCACGTACGCAGCATGAAAATGCAATGCGAGAAAAACAAACGTGTATTGACTGCCATAAGGGTATTGCGCATAAACTGGTTCAGCCTGAATTAAAATCAGAAGATTTTATGATGTAGGGTGGACTTGCGCTCGCGTAAGCGAGCAGTCCACCAATTCTAACTATTAATAGAGGAGAAATTTTATGCAAAAGTCATTTAATAAACAAACTTTCATTTTAAGTGGGCTTTTGTTTTTATTACAAATTTTTATTTCTGCGGGTGCACATGCCGTCAACTGGGATACGATAAAAGGAAAGGACATTGCTTTGCTTTATCCAGGGCAGGCTTCGTGGGAGGCGGTGCTATCGACCCCCTCAATGGGCGCAGCACTGAAAGCAGGTAAAACCTGCCGAACGTGCCATGAAGGGGACCAAAAAAATATGGGAGATAAGGGCGTATCTGGAAAAGGGCAGCTCGGAGGGAAATCATTGGAGCCTACTCCTGTGGCAGGAAAACCAGGAAGCTTGCCGCTTTTAGTAAAGGCTGCTTACGATGCAGAAAAACTTTATATCAAATTTGAGTGGACAGAGCCTGCCGGAGAGCCTGCCAGCAAGATGGATCCTGATTTTGTCAGCAAAGTTGCTTTAATGTTGGATGATGGTCATGTGGTAGAAGCTGCTCGAAGTGGCTGTTGGGGCACTTGTCATGATGATGTGAAAACAATGCCGAGTGGTACAGGTAAAGAAATCACAAAATATTTAGCAGCTTCTCGCACCAAATTGGATAGAACAGGAGGCGGAGCAAACTATAAATCTCAAGCAGATCTAGACAAACTTTTAAAGGATGGAGTTTTCATGGAATTTTGGCAGGCCAAACTCAAAAAAGACAAGCCAGCTGTTCCAGTATCCGGATATATTTTGGATAAACGTCATGAACACACTTCTTCTCCTGTGCAAGCCGAGTCTGTTTTTAAAGACGGCAAATGGAGTGTTGTATTGTCTCGCAAGTTAAAGTTAGGAACTGCAGGCATGAAGGATGTTGAGGAGAAAAAGACCTATGCTATTGGATTTGCAGTTCATAGCCAATATGCAAAGGAACGTTTCCACCATGTTTCTTTTGGGTACACCCTAACACTAGGAACAGGCACGGCAGATATTGTTGCTATTAAGAGCTAAGTTTTAATTTTGGCCCTCTCTCCCGAAAAGCGGGAGAGAGGGTTTGGGTGAGTAATTATTTCAGCCAGGACTATTTACCACGTGGTCGATGACAAGTTGAAGATCTCGACTCCCCACCTTAGCCGTTACAGGCTGACTTTCCAAGTCCCCCTTCTGAAGATGCGCATCTCCAGATTTTGAAATACGCGCAATAATAGTGGCTTTCGGAAACTGAGAAAGGGTTAGATCAGGCGTCATAGCCATGCTGTCATTTAAAACAAATGACTTGGGTAAGTCTCGAACTTCCGCGCGAATAACCGCCAAAGGCAATTGTGGCCCGTCCACGGCTTTTGCAAAAATAAATACGAGATCGGTAGGGGAAGTTTGATTGGCTAAATCAGGGGTAAGCGAAACGGTTCCAGAAACGCTGGTCACGTCTCCCCCTGCTTCACCGCCCATAACGACTTCTGGTGAGATTTTTGTTTTTGCAAAATAAGAAAAATAAACAACACCGATGGCTATGAGAGCCACGCTCATTAAGAGGATGAGCTTTATGTTTGAGATCCCATAATAGGTTTGTCGCATAAAATTTTCTCCTTCTTGTTGTGGTTTCCTCTATATATGTTTTCCAAAGCTTTCAACATTGAGCTTACTTTATGAAAAGTCTCTTGATACTCTGCATCAAGTGTGGAGTCTACTACGATTCCACCTCCCGCCCAACAGTGAATACTGTTTTGACTGCATACCAAGGTGCGAATGGCAATATTCATATTCATTTTCCCGCTCGTGCTGATATATCCCAGTGAACCGGTGTACAGAGAACGCCGATGAGGCTCTAAGTTTTCAATAATTTCCATGGCACGAATTTTGGGCGCTCCGGTTACCGATCCCCCCGGAAAACAATTTCGGAAGAGCTCCAGAGCGCCCTTGTCACTTGCAAGCTCACCGGTGACATGGCTTACCATATGATGAACATTCTTCAATCGTTCTAGAGCAAACAGTTCTGGGACTCGGATGCTTCCAAATTTGCAGCTTTTGCCTAAGTCATTCCTAAGAAGATCAACGATCATGAGGTTTTCAGCCCGATCTTTTTCGCTGGTATATAGTTCTTCGTATAAACTATGATCTTGTTTAGGTTCGCTTGAACGAGGCCGCGTGCCTTTAATCGGAGAAGTTTTAACGTAAGGGGGTGTGACCTCTAAAAAACGTTCGGGGGAAAGGCAGAGAACACTCCCCCACGGTATTCTGAAAAAGGCAGAAAAAGCACCTGGGTTAATAGATCTTAAAGTTTTGTAAGCGAGCCAGGACTCACCCCTGTAAATCGAAGAAAATCGTTGAGCTAAATTTACTTGGTAGCAATCTCCTTCTTTTAAATGGTGGGCAATGGTGTAAAAGGCGTGTTTGTAAAAATCATAAGTCATATTGGAGTAAAAAGGGGCATCTAGGGAGAAATGCGAAGATGGCCTGTAAATAGGGGCACCTAGCAGGCTTTTGAATGGCAGTTTTGTTGTGCCTAAAGAATGAGAGGCGCTGACACAGTAAGTACGTTGTTCGACATGATCGACAATAATCGCCCAGTCGTAAAAACCTACCGCCATTTCAGGCAGTAGGATATCTGCGGTGCTAAGGGTCGGTAGCACCTCTAACTGCCAAGCGAGATCATAAGCGAAATAGCCTAGCGCGCCTCCTTGAAAGGGTAAGAATGGATGAATGGATTGAGGGGGCGGCTGTTTTTCCAATTCCTCCTTAAGAACTAACCATGGAGACTGCCGGACTTGCTTTTTTAAATCTTTGGTTTCAATGAATACTTTATTCTTCCAAGCCGTTATGGTTTTAAAAGGATTAGCGGAGAGAATATCATAACGCCCTGCCGGAGTATTTAAATACGGTTGGCAACTATCCAAAAAAATAGGCCATCGGTAAGGAAGTAGCTCTTCTGCGAGAAGGGTACTGTCTTCGTGGTAAGAAAGTTCGGTAAGGTGCATGGCTGTTCTAAAGGGTCAAATTAAACATAGTAAGGGCTGGCACGTTTTTGTGTAATCCCTCATTGATGGGGGGTAGTTTGCTGTGTATTTACCGCTGCCTGCTGCTCGCTAAAAGTCCCCTGCGCTCCTAGAATTTTTCCGGCCGCACACATTCGGCATCCTGCCTCATGTGTGCTAAAAATGCGTCCTGCATTTTTTCCGGAAAAATTCTACGTCGCTCGGGGACGCTCGCAAAGGCAGCGGTAAATACACAGCAAACCACCCTCCCCACCAATTCTAGGCTAGGGGATCAGGAGGTGGCTAGCTGTGCCTGTAAGAAGCGATGAAGATCAGAAAGCAGAATAAGCTGTGGCTGTTTTGTTTTGCGATGTCGATATTCAACGCTATTTTGTGCAAGCGTTTTTTCACTCACGACGAGGCGATGGGGAATGCCTATGAGGTCGCTCGTTGCAAGTAGCACGCCTGGACTCTCCGCACGGTCATCCAGAGCGACAGTCCATCCGCTTTGAATCAAATCCGCATAAAGCTTTTCGGAAATTCCCTGTACCTCTCGTGAACGATGAAACCCAATCGGCACGATGATAACCTGAAAGGGCGCAAGAGCGTCCCCCCATATAATGCCAGCGGGATCATGATTTTGCTCGACGGCGGCTGCCACAATACGAGAAATACCAATGCCATAACACCCCATCGTCAGAACAGGTGCCTCGCCTTTTTCATTTAAAACGGTTGCCTTTAGAGATTCGCTATACTTTGTGCCGAGTTGAAAGATGTGTCCTACTTCAATGCCTTTAGCAATAGAAAGAATGCCTTCCCCATCAGGACTTCTCTCGCCTTCTTTTAAGTGACGAACTTCAGGACAATTGATGTTGCTTGCAAAATCGCTTTCTGTGGAATAAATAAGTGTGTCTTCTCCAGAGTTTGCTAAAACGTGAAACTCGTGGGATAAATTACCTCCCATAGTTCCCGAATCCGCTTTGACCATCCTAAATTGAAGGCCCAATCGTGTAAAAATAGTCTGGTAGGCCCCTCGCATAGCTTGGTAGGTGTTGGAAAGACATTCTTTGGTTAGATGAAATGAATAAGCATCTTTCATCAAGAATTCACGGGCGCGCATTACGCCAAAACGCGGTCGGATTTCATCTCGGAATTTTGTTTGAATTTGATAGAGTATGATGGGAAGCTGTTTATGACTTCGGAGCTCCCTTCTTGCAAGATCAGTAATGACTTCTTCGTGGGTAGGTCCCAAACAAAATTCGTGTTTGTTTCTGTCCTGAAACCGGAGCAATTCGGGACCAAATTTATCCCAGCGACCTGACTCTTTCCATAATTCGGCAGGTTGTACCGTAGGCATTAAGATCTCTTGCGCACCGATACGGTTCATTTCTTCCCGCACACACGCCTCAACGTTCCGTAGAACCCGTAAACCCAGTGGTAACCAGGTATAAAGCCCTGAAGCGAGCTTACGGACGAGGCCCGCACGCAACATGAGCTGATGGCTGATAAGCTCCGCATCCGAAGGTGTTTCTTTCAAATGAGCCAATAAAAAGTGAGAGCATCGCATAGTGGTGTTACTTTAACACTGAAAATTCATCTCTTGATGGGTATACACTCCGTGAATGAGATTTAGGTTTTTCACAATACTTCAAAAATAGTTTGTTCTAAAAACGTTTGCCAAGGTAATATTTCGATAGCGTATCTTCTAAAATGTCATAGTATCCTTACACGGCCTTAGATGAAACACCACATTCTCGAGCAATATGGTTGTCATTTGTAATTTCTGTAAAACCAGCGGCGGCTAATTCTAAAAGAATTTTGAGTCTTGTGCACGGCTTTGTTAGTCTATGCCCATTATGATCAAAACTCGCTTCGCCCCAAGCCCAACTGGAAAAATGCACCTTGGCAATATTCGAACGGCCTTGTTTAACGTGCTATTCGCCCAAAAAATGAAAGGGTGCTTTGTGCTTCGGATCGAAGACACCGATAAAGAGCGCTCTAATCCTCTTTACACGGAACATATTCAAGAAGATTTAAAATGGTTAGGGTTAGAATGGCAAGAAGGCCCTGGTGTTGGGGGGCCTTTCGCGCCTTATTTTCAGTCGGAAAGACAGACACTTTACCATGCGCATTACCAAACGCTCATCGGAAAAAATCTTGCTTACCCCTGTTTTTGTACGGATAGTGAGCTTGCATGGAGTCGAAAAGCCCAGTTAGCCAAAGGCCATCCTCCCCGCTATACAGGACTATGCCGCCAGTTGCAGGCGCACCAAATTCAAAACAAATTCTCGAGTGGAGAAAAACCCACGTTGCGTTTTAAAGTCCCTGAAAATGAAACCATCCATTTTCAAGATTTAATCAAGGGGGCGCAAACCTTTCAAACGAATTCTATTGGGGATTTTATTATTCGCCGTAGCGATCAAACTGCCCCCTTTTTATTTTGCAATGCAGTAGATGATGCGCTGATGCAGATTACCCATGTTATTCGGGGCGAAGACCATCTTGCCAATACGCCCCGGCAAATCTTGCTTCTTACGGCTTTAAATTTATCTGTTCCGCTTTATGCGCATATTCCGCTTGTACTGGGCCAAGGCAATAGTCCGCTTTCAAAGCGAAGTGAAAGCCAAACGGTGTCAGAGCTGCGTGAGGTAGGATTTTTTCCGCTCGCCATTTTGAATTATCTGGCCAGACTAGGGCATGCGTATGACACACAGGGGTTTCTTTCCCGGAGCGAGTTAGCCAATGGGTTTGATTTTGAGCGTTTTAGTGTCTCTGCCGCACACTTTGATGATCTACATCTTGAACATTGGCAGAAAAACGCACTCTTAAAAAACGCCTTTGAAGACATTTGGCAATGGCTTCCTCTGGATGTCCAAGTGCTTGTTCCCACCCCCCACAAGGAGACTTTTGTTTCTCTACTTCGATTTAATGTAAAAAATAGTGCGGAAGTCAAATGTTTGGCTAAGCAGCTTTTTTCTGATCCACTTGCCTGGCAAGAAGACGCTCAAAAAATCATTCAGGAAACTCCAAAAGCTTTATTTGAGGCCGCGCTGGTGGCCTTTGAACGATATCCGCATGATTATGCAAAAGCCTCTTTTCTTATTTCAGAAAAAACGCAGTTCAAGGGTAAGTCTCTTCATCAGCCGATTCGAGCCGCTCTTTTGGGTGCGCTCCATGGACCTGAATTAAAAGAAAGTATTCCTTTATTAAAGCAAGAGAGTATTTTGTCTCGACTCAAACAAGCGTTGGTGGTGGCTCTTTAATATGTTGCACCTCTACAATTCCCTCACTCGAAAAAAAGAACCGTTTCATCCGCTTCGCGCGCAGCAAGTTAAACTCTACGTGTGCGGCATGACCGTTTACGATTTTTGCCATCTGGGACATGCGCGCGTTTTAGTGATTTTTGATGTCTTGACACGCTATTTACGTTCAGCTGGATTAGAAGTCACTTACGTGCGGAACATTACCGATCTGGACGACAAAATCATCCAGCGTGCAAAAGACAATAGCGAATCGGTTAAAACCTTAACTGACCGCTTTATTGCGGCCCTTCGAGAAGACGAAAAGGCGCTGTATGTTCTTCCCCCCACCCGTTGCCCTAGGGCAACGGAATATATCCAAGAGATGCTTACCCTGATCCAAACTTTGGTAGAAAAAAAATATGCCTATGTTGTTGATAATGGCGATGTGTATTTTGATGTGCATCGCTTCACACCCTACGGAAAATTGTCTAAAAAAACAGTATCTGAGTTAATGGCAGGCGCGCGGGTAGAAATAGACCTTCACAAACATTCTCCTGTCGATTTTGCTTTATGGAAAGCGGCAAAGCCGGATGAACCGAGTTGGAAATCTCCTTGGGGGTATGGTCGACCGGGATGGCACATTGAGTGTTCCGCGATGGCTATGGCTTGTCTTGGAAACACCTTTGACCTTCATGGGGGCGGCATTGATTTGCAATTTCCCCATCATGAAAATGAAATCGCCCAGTCAGAAGCAGCGACTGGGGAACCTTTCGTTAAGCGGTGGATGCATGTGGGGTTTGTGGAGGTGAATCAAGAAAAGATGTCCAAGTCCCTGGGGAATTTTTTTACCGTCCGTGAACTTTTGGCCAAGTTTCCAGCAGAGGCTATTCGGTATCTTATTTTAAGCAGCCACTACCGGAGTCCCTTGAATTACAGTGAAGACCAACTGCATACTGCAGGCCAGAACGTCGAAAAATTTTATCTCGCACTGCGTGATCTTCCTTCCCTCACGGGTAAAGTGCCTACGTTTTTAAACTCTTCTTACGAAAGCGCTTTCCATCAAGCTATGGAAGATGACTTGAATACGCCGGAAGCGTTATCCGTACTCCATGCACTGGTGCATGAGATCAATAAACACAAAGGAGAAGAAAAAGCAGTTCCGCTGGCTCTTTTATTGAAGTCTTTGGCTAATGTCCTAGGGTTACTCCAACAGGAACCGAATGAATTTCTTCGAGCGCATCATGCACACGAAACCTTAAAGGATTCTGAAATTGAAAAGCTGATTCAGGAACGCAATGAGGCTCGGCACAAAAAAGACTGGCGAAAAGCAGATAGTATTCGAACACACTTAGAGGCACAGGGCATTATTTTAGAAGATGGATCCGCCCATACGCTTTGGAGAAGAAGGTAATCCTAATAGCTAGGCTCTAGAAACGTTTAGTCGAAATCCTAAAGCATTGACAATAGCTCCTAGGGTTTGCAATCGTGGGTTTCCATTGGCAGAAAGTGTTTTATAAAGTGCTTGCCGATTCATATGCACCTTCTCAGCAAGTGCCCCCATACTCCCTTCCGCTTTTGCTATATGCCGTAATGCCAATAAAAAGGCTTCCATGTTATTGTCATCTTGAAAGGCTTCAAGGGAGGCTTCCAGGTAGTTTTCCGCTTCTCTTTTATTTTTCAAATCTTGAATAAGCGCATCTTCATAAAGTAGTGTCTTACACTTTAAGGCCATTTTTTTATTCATGCCTGATTCCTTCTCCAAAATAAATTCGATACCCTGCTCCAAAAGCCAGCCTCAATTCATAGATCCCAGAGCTAATAGGCTTATAATCTCCATAATGGCCAACGGCCAATCTATCTAATCTTGCCCGAATTCTTGAACGGGTTTTGGGATCTTTTAAACCGCGCAACCATTCCAAAAACGGCTGCTTCCCAGAAATGGCGGTATAGATATGTAATTCCCTTAACATATCTGATTGTCGTAAAAAAGCGACAATTTGTCAAGGATTTTAAAACTTCTATTTTCTGCCTTTATTGCAAAGACTCATCAATACTCCAAAAGGGTGATAAGTAGCGAGGAGAAGCGTACTGGATTTCTATACGAACTTTCCTATCGAGCCTCTTGGGGATCCCCAGTCGCAATACGCCTTTTTCTAACGTCCATTCATAGACGCGAACAAATTGTTCGGTTGAAACTTCTTGCTCTAAATTTTGGCTAAACATACGAGGCTCCCCCATTCCTCGTTCATAGAAAAAACTTGGACGACCATATCGGCGATGAAGGTTATTCAAAACTGTCGCAAAAATCTGTTCATTGTCCTTTAGATCTCCCATCTCTTCAAAGTCGAGAATAAGGGCCGATTTAACCAGTTGCGCTTGGTCAACCATTAAAACCAGGCGTTGCCGCTGTGCGAGTTCTTCGAACAAACGTACTTCATACATCACACGGTGGCTTGGCAAAGAAAACGCACCTGAAATGCCTTCTTTTTCCAATAGGCTCTGGACCGTTTCCATAGTCATGCCAGGCTCTAATCGCGTTAAAAGAATAGGGTTTGTAACGGTTCGGAAAGCGGTTTTTAGGGAAGGATCGGTTTCAAAAGAAGCACAGCCGGCTAAGAATAAAACTACCATAAAGAGCGTAATACGAGAATGGTTTTGATGCATGTTTGAAACGCCTCCTGCTTTCAAGCATAGCAGAACTTTCAAGTTTTGGGTTTCAAAATATGCCAAATGTGATGTTGTTACTTTGAGGGCTGAAAAAAATGGGCCTCCGGTGGGAGGCCCTGCGCGGTAAGAGACTATTTTAGGTGGATGTATAGTCCACCGTGATAGCCTCCTGCCAAATCGCTTGGAGGGTGGCCGGTAACTGCTGTCGGCTCAGCAGCCCGGCACCCTGAATTAGACCGGCGATGAGCGGCACATATTCCATCGGAGCTATGTGCTCGCTCATAAACTCACCGAACCAACCACGCGTGGTAATCGTGGTAAAGGAATTGGTCCGGTGCCCTGCTCCGTGCAGGGTTACCCCGTCTCCGCGGGGACCCACGATCCGCACCTCGTGGAGCGGGAGCTCCACTATCGGATCTGTCGGTCCGTCCAGGTTGTAAATCCTGGAGCGGAGCCCTACCAGCTGCTGGAGCAGCTGGAATTGGGTGGGGGTGACCTGCAGGACAAGGTAACTGCAGGCCTTGTCGTACCCCCACTGGGGCGGTACTTCTAAGTCCCCTTGCAGGGACTTTTTGTACCAAATGGGTTTGGTTATCCGCCGAAGGCGGTCAGCCTCACCCAGAACCTCAGTGAGGGCCCCCTGTAGGGGGTACACCCTCATCCCCCAGGGGCGGTTGTTTATCACGAATCCTGTCTCGTGATAAACAAGCCAGGCCTTTTCAGAGAAAAAGGCCGAACCGAGGTCCGGCTTTTTCTCCAAGGTTTGGCCAAGAGCCTCCTCGGAGGAGGCCGGGGCGAACACGACAAACGTGCCCGATGAGGGAAACCTTCCCTCAACCATTCGGGCAATGGTTGGGGTGAGAGCTTTTATGGCCCAGAGGGCCATATTTTCCAAGAAACTCATTTTTTTCTCCCCCTTCCCGTTTAAGGCTTTTGCCACCGTTTGTTAAACGGCCTTTCTGAGGGAGCCCAAAAAAAAGAGGAAAAAACCTCACGCCTGAGGTTGGAATTTAAAAACAACTGGAGTTAATAACGCCCAGGCGTGAGGAACATCACAAGAAATCTATTTTTGAAAAGGCTTTTTTACGAAGAAAAACCTTTTTCAAAATAGATTTAAACGCAATGCTCTCCGCCTGGAGAATGCCTTGATATTATAAAAACTGGATGCCAGCTTTTGCTTGCAGGACATGTTGGGAAGAACCCCACATCCTTTTGGTATGTCTTTTCAGGTTCTAATGGATTTTTATGGGAATAAGTCGTCTTCCACTGACGCTGAGCAGCACTTTAAAACAAAAAATCAAGTTTTGTCCATGTAAAAAGTGTAAAGAAATGTAAGCATTTGTAACTGCAGTAAGCCTGAGGCCAGCGCAAAATGTGGAAATAGAAACTTTTTTGCGTGGGGCTACTCTACTTACTGACTCAAGACACCCAAAAAAATACTGGCGCCCACCCACTGGTTATTTAGAAATGCCTGAAAACATCGCTCAGGGTTTCTAGCACGAATCAACCATTGCTGGTAAAGGAATAAACTTCCCGCACACAAAAGGCCAAGCGTATACTCTGCTTTAAAATGCGAAAGAATCCCAACACCCCATAACAATAAAAGGGCTGAGCCTTGAAACACTGCGATAATGAGCCTGTCGTAATTTTCAAAGAGAATGGCTGTAGATTTAATCCCTATTTTTAAATCGTCATTTCGGTCTGTCATGGCATACATCGTGTCAAAAGCGACCGTCCAAAAAAGAGTAGCGCCATAGAGCAAAAACGTTACAGAGGAAAAAGGAGATTGCTGTGCGGTATAAGCCATAGGAATAGACCATGCAAAAGCAGCTCCCAATACTACTTGAGGCAAATAGGTGATTCGTTTAGTAAAGGGATAGAGGGAAGCCAGTAAGAGAGCAACCATGGCAAAACCGATGGTTTTTAGATTGGTTTGGGCAACGAGAATACCTGCAATAAGAATAAGAACTGCAAATAGAATCTTGGCTTCTTGAAGAGAGACTTGGCCTATAACGAGAGGCCTTTGATGAGTTCTGACCACAAAACCATCGTACTTTCTGTCTGCAATGTCATTGATAACACACCCCGCCGCACGCATCACCACGACGCCGAGGACAAAAATAATGATGATGCGAACACTCGGATCCCCATTGCCTGCAACCCACACCCCTACCAGCGTTGGCCATAGCAGCAAAAAAATACCAATAGGTTTATGAAACCGCATCAAGCGAGAGTAATGATACAAACGATTTGGGATGGTAGAGAGGGGCATTAGATGGCTTACATGAGGAGCACTCGTTAAATTGACTATATATAAGTATTCTACTAATATTTAAACGGACTATATATAAGTATTCTACTAATATTTAAACGGACTATATATAAGTATTCAAATTATGAAAACACAAATTTTAGCATTAAAACAATTGGATCGTCGATTAGAATCTTTGCAAGCAGCTAAACCATGTTTTAAATCCTTGAGAGGGGTGTGGATTAGAACTATTCGCAAGACCCTGGGGATGACTCTTTCTCAATTAGCGAGTCGTCTGAACGTTAATCGTTCTCGCGTGATTAGAATAGAACAGGATGAGGTTCGAGAAGCCCTTACTCTAAAGACACTCCATCAAGTATCTGAAGCCTTGGGTTGCGAGCTCGTGTATGCGCTTGTACCAAAATCAACTTTATATAAGGCAGTGAAACAGCAAGCAAATAAGATAGCCGCACAGAGCTTACGTAGAGTGAGTCACTCTATGGCATTAGAACAGCAGCAGGTCACAGAGCCAGTGCAAGAAGAAGAATTCCAAGAGTTGGTGAATGAGTTGTTGTCTCGCTCTTTAAAACATCTTTGGGAAGAGAAGGAGAAAAAGCAGTGAAGTTTAGCTATCCATCAGCTTCAACACCTCTTGATTTGGATGAAATCAATGGGTTGATTCCAAAACATATTGAAACTCAAGCCGAACTCAATGAATGGGAGCAGTCTAACATTTTAGAAGCAGCGCATTGGCTAAGAGCGCGGCATCCGGCAGTATCTGATATTCTCGATACTCAATTTATTAGAAGCTTCATCAGAGGATGTTCAGGAAAACTTGGCGTTGGGTAGGACAATTCAGGCGCAGTAATAAAAATATAGGCATCCATTGGCCATTCATCCCAGAACATTTGAAGCTTTTATGTGATGATATCTCTTATCAATTATCTCACAACACTTATGAGTTAGATGAAATAGCTGTGCGGTTTCATTATCGTTTGGTTGTTATTCATCCTTTTGCCAATGGAAATGGTCGGCATGCTCGATTAATCACAGATGAATTTTTAATCTCGCTAAAAAAACAGCATTTTCTTGGGGCGAGTGGAAGGAAGAGGATGTATATCGAACCACTCGAGTGCGGAAAGAATATATAGAAGCATTACAGGAAGCTGATAGAAATAACTTTAAAAAATTGGTTCAGTTTGTTCGTTCGTAGTTTGGAGAAGTTGTTAGTGTGCAGGCGGGGTAAAAAATCCGGGTAGGAAAAACTCAAGTACGAGCAATGGTTTTCGTCGAACCTGAAAAATGGAGCGCCTCCCCCACAGGAAGGGTGGGTGCTCTGAGGAGTGCAGTAAAGCTCTATGATAGAGGGGTTCCTGTGGAGTGAGTTTCATGGGCTGCAATTGTGTTCGTGTTAAGGTTGGATCTCTAAACAAAAAAACACCCAGCGAGTTTTCTCCCCAGTTAAGAAGAGGCCGATTTTTGCCCACCATCGTCGTTTTAGGAATAATACTCCGACCAAACGTTAAGGGGATCATTTTCTCTTCATGCATGTAATAAAATAGAACTTCTCGGATAAGACACAGCCTACGAATAGAAATGCCAAGAACCTCCGATTCTTCTTTCGTTGGCATGTCCCATTGATGCTGAAGACACAAAAGCGCCACGTGTTTGGAAGAAAAGCGTTTTTTTAAACAGTAGGTCAAAGAACGCGCATCTTTCAACCACAAACGCTGGGGGTTTGGAACTTGAAAAGCTAACATCGGGTGGGAGCGTAGAACTTTTAGTGTAGATACTATAGCATCTCTCTTTTACATTTAACGATTCTTGTAAAATGGCAGATTCCCTAGAACGCACAATTCCGCGTAGGATGACAAAACCTGCACACAATAGTCAACCCTATCGATTAGACAGATGGGCAGAAGGCTATTTTGGTGTCAATAGGGAAGGGGAAGTGGCTGTCTCTGTGAAGGGCAAATCAAAAAATGCCATTTCTCTTTCCTCGCTGGTCAAAAAGACGCAAGAATCAGGGTTGCAGCTTCCTATTTTAATGCGCTTTACGGATATTCTAAAAGACCGTCTAAACGTATTGTGCGAAGCTTTTCAAAAAGCAACTGTTCATTATAACTACGAGGGAAAAGTCCAAATTTTTTATCCTGTTAAAGTCAATCAACACCAAGAGATCATTCAAACCATTTTAAACTATCACAATGGCTCCACTGTGGGTCTTGAGGTAGGGAGTAAAGCAGAAATGGTAATGGTTTTAGGCGCGCTCAAGCGCACAAAACCCACGCCGGTCATTTGTAATGGATATAAAGATAGGTCCATGATTCGGCTAGGGATTATGGGGCAAAGGTTAGGTCATCCTATAACGTTTGTGATTGAAAAACCTTCCGAATTGTCTCTTATTTTAGAAGAGACTCGAAAAGAAAAACTCCACGCTTGTGATCTCGGTGTTCGCATTCGCTTATGCGCCACAGGCAAAGGCAACTGGCAGAATACAGGAGGGGAGAAGTCAAAGTTTGGATTGTCTGCTACCGCTGTTCTTGATCTTATTCACCGTTTAAAAGCAGAAAAAGCACTCGAGTGCTTGAAACTGCTTCATTTTCACCTGGGTTCTCAAATATCTGATCTCGAAGACTTAAAACGAGGCGTTCGAGAATGTGCGCAATTTTACGTTCAACTGAGGCAACTCGGCGTTCCGATAGATACCTGTGATGTCGGCGGTGGCCTTGCGGTTGACTACGAGGGAATGGCCTCCCCACGCTATTTTTCCATGAATTATACGATAGAAGATTATGCAATGGCCGTTGTTTCGGGGTTCTCCGAAATGTGCCAAAAAGCAAACTTGCCACACCCTCATATTGTGACGGAATCGGGCCGAGCAATTACCGCACATCACGCGGTGTTGATTACTAATGTAGTGAATCGAGAATGCGCTTTGACTTCCGAAGAAACGCCTTTTTCAGATACGACTTGTGAACATCCTCTCTTATCACAACTGAAAGCGCTCTATAAGGAGGTGTCGCCTGAGAGCGCAGAACAGATCATGCAAGCTGCGGAAACGCATTTCGAAGGTGCAAAAGAAGCCTATTTAAATGGGAAGCTTTCTCTGCGGGCACGAAGCCAAGTGGAGCAACTTTTGGCCCTTATCTATTCAAAAATAAAACAAGTGCTTACCTTAGATCATCCGATCTCCCAGCACGTTTTGGAAAGGCTAGCTGAAAAATGGGTGTGTAATTTTTCAGTATTTCAATCTGTTCCAGACGTGTGGGGGATAGACCAAATATTTCCTATACTGCCATTATCTCTTCTTAACGCTTCGAAAACGACAAGGTGCGTCATTCAAGACATTACCTGTGATTCGGATGGCCGAATTGACCATTACGTGAATGGAACGCCTGAGAGTACAACTTTATCCGTCCCCAGCACCACCGCTTCTTTACCACTTATCGGTATTTTTTTGGTAGGTGCTTATCAAGAAATTTTAGGAGACCGACATAATCTTTTTGGGAATATCGATTCTGTATCTGTTGAAATAGATCTCGAGGGGCATGGTCAACTGAAAAGACCTATTCGTGGAGACACCATCGCCGATGTGCTTGCCGCTGTCCATTTTAACTCTGAAGAGGTACAGGAGTGTTATCGTAAAGAAGTGGATGGATCACCCCTTACAGAGGAAGAAAAAAATTATTTTAAAAAGGAGTTTGAAAATGCTCTGTCCCAGGGGACTTATTTAGAGCGGGTTACCATTCCCACAAAACCCATTCCCCAACATGCATAACAGGCTTAAAGCTTGCCCCTGAATTATCAAAGAACGATGCTCCTTTCGCAGGCACTAAATAATAAGGCAGTCCCCATTGGGGAGTGACTTTAACGCGCTCGATCCCCATGCTTCCCCTTTCAAATGTTTGAATGCTTATGCCTTGGTGAGGAGGAGAGAGGACAATCTCTGTTTCAAATCGGGGTAAGTCCGCAAAGATAGGATTGGCTAGGAGTATTCCGAGCAATAGCCCCAAGAATCGCATCGTCCATTTTGTGAATAAGTTCATTTGAGTCATCGTTTTTCTCCTTACCCCTTACCCCTTACCCCTTATCCCTTACCCCTTATCCCTTACCCCTTCTAAGACTTCCACCAATTGATTTAAAATTTGGATCTCTATTCGGAGAAACACCATAGAAAACTCATCGATCAGGTGTTCTTCTTGTGCTTCTCCTAGCAATTTGGTTTTAGCTTCTGCACGCTTTATCAATACTTCTTTTAAGTAAAAGAGCATGGCCAAGGAACGAGAGTGCTCACCATACCGAGGCGATTTCAGCTGTCCATATTTTTGTTCTAGCATTCGAACTTGCCCTTCCACCTCTTGTTTTATTTGATTCGTAGTTTGGAAGATGAATTCGATGGTGCTTGGGATAGAAGAGGATGAGTCTTGTAATAATGGCTGCAAGCGTGCACGCATTTTTGAAAGGCGGGTGCGAATTTCTATAGCTTTGTCGGCAGCTCTCTGTGTTTCTTTGCTAAAGGACGTATTTTCTCCCAATAAAGAGAAGTATGTTTTGTTTTTTGCAATATGGAGTGCCTGGAGAGTGTTGTTTAAAAGCGATTCACCTTGAACCAACTGCCTTATGATTTCTGAGAGCTTCTGGTGTGTTTTATCAGAGGGAGAGAACTGACTTTTATTGTCACGAAGGGCTTTAAATTCAGAGCGTGCCATTCCGGTTTCTTTAATCAGCGGTTTATAGGCTTTTATGGTCGATAAAGCAGAAAAATATTGAATAAAAAAACGAATTTTTTCTTCTTCACTCATCCTCTCGGACTCGTAACGATGTACAAATCCTGTGAGCCATGCGTCTAGTTTTTGTGAGAAAGCGACCAGTTCTGCCTCGGCGGCGCTCGTCACATAGAAAAGGCGGTTTGAAAATGCAAAAGCTTCTTGACACGAGTTTATCGAAGCAAGGGCGTCAAAGTTTCGTTTAATCTCACGGCGAGTTCTTTCAAAAGAAAATCGGATGTGATCTGCTTCTTGTTGAGGGTAGGTGATGGGGTTTAAAGTCTCGCCTTTCATCTTATCCAAGACAAAGTACATCCACACTTTTGCCTCTGTAAGTGAAACATTGGTTTTGGAAAGAATAGTTTCGGCGGTGCTTTGAAACGTATCTTTTTTAAATGAAGGGGTTCCCTCACAGAAGACATCTAAATTGGCACTTCCTATAAAGGGTAGGCTCCACAATAATAAGAAGAAGAGCAGCCTGTTCTTTGATTGACGAGACAAGGATCTACCTCCCTACTTATAAAGTCGGCAGACTTTAAAAAAACTGTAGGGTGGATTCTGTTCAGAAAGGAAATTATCCTCAGAATTGGGCTGGTGATTTTGAAACTGATCTGGAGGTTGGCGTATTTAGCCATTCGGCGCAATACGCAAAAAACGCTATTGCACTCTACGCGAGCGAATGGTTTTTATGATCTTTTTTATTCAGACAACAATTCTTTTACGCGTAGGATGTGTTTTTCAGTAATGAGCATTAAAGCACCCGGTCCAACAATTAAGCCAACTGTGTTGGTGCCATAGCGTTCGCATGATTGCGCGCCTTGAACCTGGAAAACCCTGGTCCATCTATTAAATGCTTGCTGCCAACATTCTCCCCTATTTTCCTGTAATAAAGCAGAGCCTCGTATGCTTGGATCATAACGCAGCATATTCGAAGACACTGTGTCGAGATCTGGCTGAAACTGGTGGAGATCTTTGAATCGCGCTCCTGTATTATTATCCACATATGAGAGCAGGTGCTTGTAATTACCTACTCCATCTTTCCGTACAGCCAAAGGTAAAAATTGCGGCGCTGCGTGGTCAAGCTTTAACACTGCAATGACAATGTCGTCTTTTTTAGAACCTGATGCATCATGTTGGGGAACCGTTTCTTCTGCCGATCCAACAGGATAAGTTCCATCACGCCTTTGCTTGCCATCTTCTCGTTTACTAGGGGGATATTTACCCTTGATAGTTAAGTGACCCCCTTGTCAAGACCACGACTTAAATAATTTTGGGGAGATTTCGCCCTTCAAATTTAATTAGAATAATTGACCGAAACCAGCGGAAAATTATGTAAAGCTAAATTTTTTAGCCCTTGTATTCCGTGGGGGACTGCACTACGATTAATTTATCGTATAAATATTAAGTCAATTTCTGTCTGATTTTTTATATAAAATATGGAATTTGAACGCCGGATTGATCTGACTGACTATTTTTTGGCTCAAGGGCGAAAAACCTTTAGCCTTCAAGAGGTAGCTACTCTTACAAGCGATAGTGAAGCTACAATTCAGAGAAAAATTCATCGGCTTATTCAGGATAACCGAGTTAAAAAAATAGCCCAAAGCTACTATGCCATTTTAAGCCCTAGAGAACGTAAAAGTGGGCATTTAACGCCACATGATTATATTGATCAATTAATGAAGTATGAAAAGATCCCTTACTATGTGGGATTACTCTCGGCTGCAAGTTTGTATGGGGCTGCGCATCATAGGCCCATGGTCTATCAAGTGATTACTGAGAAACAGGTGCATATATCAAAAACTCTTTTGTCCGATATTCATTTTTTCAGAAAAATTCATTTTCCAGAGTTCTGCCTTGAACAGAAAAAAGGGGAATACGGCTCTATCTGTTTTTCGTCCCCAGCGTTAACGGCATATGACTTAGTACGATATGAATCTTCTTGTGGCACAATTTATAACGTTATTTCAGTTATTTCAGAGTTAAAGTCAGTCATCAAAGAAGCTGATCTGGTCCAACTGCTGAAAAATAAAGTAGAGAGCGTTATTATTCAGCGCCTTGGGTTTGCATTAGAACAGGTAGGTTTTGAAAAAATACCCATAACTTTTAAAGAAATTACATCACAGGCTATTAATTACGCTCCTCTCTCAAAATATGAATCTCTTGATAAGAGCCATAAAAACAAAGAGTGGAAGATTATCGACAACTTAAATTGGGATGAATTAGATGATATCTAAAGCGTTTATTGATCACTGGGGTCAGCTTGCACCGTGGCGTTTCAATGAGTTCATTGAGCAAGATCTCATTTTAACAAGACTATTAATTCAGCTTTACTCCAATAAGGCGATTGCTCATTCATTAGTCTTTAGGGGCGGTACTGCTTTGCATAAGCTTTTTTTGAATAAACCCCTTCGCTACTCTGAAGATCTGGATTTTGTGCAAATTAAGGCTGGGAAAATAGGCTCAATACTTTCTGAGATTAGAGACACTATCAATCCAATTTTTACAGATAAACCAAAATATGAGATTCACGAAGGCCGAGCAATTTTGAATTATCGTTACAAGGCCGAGTACGATCCTAACCCGCAAATGAAAATCAAAATAGAGATCAACACGCGCGAGCATTTTGCGGTTGATGCGATTCATCACAAAACACTAGAATGTAAGTCGCCCTGGTTTGGTGGCAATGCCAAGATCACGACGTATTCGGTAGAAGAAATTTTAGCCACTAAATTGCGTGCGCTTTATCAACGCAGGAAAGGGAGAGACCTTTTCGATCTCATAATAGCGCATAGCTTGGCACCTAATTACAAAAAGATAGTGAATATTTTCAAAACATACGTTAAAACAGAAAACAATCACATCACAAGGCCACAGTTTGAACAAAACTTGCATGAGAAATTACAGCATCCAAGATTTCAAATTGATTTAAGGGATTTATTAGAAAGAAATTTAAATTACGACATTGAGAAAGATGCGCTTGATTTTAAAGAAAGATACTTGGCACACTTTTAAGCTTAATATTCCTTTGTGAATACGACCGAAGAAATTATTGAGAGTCTCCGTCAGGGCCAAATGGTCGTCATTATGGACGACGAAGACCGAGAAAATGAAGGTGATCTGGTTATGGCAGCGGCGAGGGTGATGCCCCGCGACATCAATTTTATGGCTCGCTACGGCCGAGGGCTGATTTGTTTAACTTTGTGTAAAGAGCGTTGTCATCAATTGCGACTGCCCCTTATGGTACAGGATAACTTTTCACGGTTTGGTACGCGCTTTACGGTTTCAATTGACGCAAGCGATGGGATTGCCACGGGTATTTCAGCTGCTGACCGTGCAGCGACCATTCAAAAAGCCGTAGCCCCCCACGCAAAACCAGAAGATTTTGTTCAACCCGGTCATGTCTTTCCCCTCATGGCAGAGCCTGGGGGCGTGCTCTATCGAGCAGGGCATACCGAAGCAGGCTGTGACTTGGCACACCTTTGCGGGTTTTTTCCTGCTGCGGTTATCGTCGAAATTTTAAATGAGGATGGAACGATGGCAAGGCGAGCCGATCTCGAACAGTTTGCAAACCAGCATGGGCTCAAAATAGGAACCATTTCGGATTTGATTCACTATCGCTTAACCCATGAAAAAACAATCGAGCGGGTGGTTGAAACAGACTGTGAAACCGAATACGGCGTATTTCGCCTTTTATCGTATGTGGATACCCTGCATGGGCAAAGCCATATTGCTTTCACTTTGGGAAGTATAAATCCTGATGAGCCTGTCTTGGTTCGTGTCCATTTGGAAGACTCCCTTGAAGAAGTTTTGGGTGTTAAAAAAGAAGGCGTCCATTGGTCTTTATCTTCCGCCCTGCAGAAAATAAAGCACCATGGGCAAGGGGTTGTCGTTATTTTGGGGAAAGATAAACCCCTCACTTCTTTTGTCGAACAACAGACCCTTTCTCGAAACAAAGCACGGTTGGATGAAACTTCTCTCAATACTTTAGACGTCCGGACGATTGGGGTAGGCTGTCAGATCCTTCATGACTTGGGGGTTCGAAAAATGAAAGTGATGAGTGCCCCCAAACGGTTCCCTGGGTTGGCGGGATTTCAATTAGAAGTGGTAGAATACGTCCCTTATGTCGCATATTGAAGGGTATCTCAAACTTGCAGAGCCCGTACGTATTGCTATTCTAGCCAGTCGTTGTAACCATTTTGTGGTAGATAGTTTAGTTGCAGGCGCTATGGATGCTCTCAAGCGGCATGGGTTATCCGAATCCGCAGTCGATCTGATTCATGTTCCAGGGGCTTTTGAATTACCTTTAGCAGCAGACGTTATTGCGGCGAATCGAAAGCACCAAGGGATTGTGGCCTTGGGTGCGATCGTCCGAGGGGAGACGCCGCATTTTGAATATCTTGCGGGGAGCTGTGTTCAAAGTCTTCAAGCGGTGTCTGTGAAACATGGAGTGCCGATTGGGTTGGGTGTTTTAACGGTTAATACGGTTCCTCAGGCTATTGAACGTTCTGGCGCAAAGGCTGGAAACAAAGGGGCAGAAGCCGCTTTAGCTGTGATTGAAATGATAGATTTACTGAAGAAATTGTGAACTGTTCTCAAGATGTTCCCAAACATTTCTAATATCTTGAGGTTCTTGGGAGAGTATTTTCTCCTCCAGTGCTCGCAAAAGTGTCCCTGCGCTCCTAGAATTTTTCAGGCCGCACACAGTCGGCATCTTGCCTCCAGTGCGCTAAAAATGCATCCTGCATTTTTGCCTGAAAAATTCTACGTCGCTCGGGACACGCGCGCACAGGAGGAGAAAATACTCTCCCAAGAACCTCTTCAGACTTTTAGACCACTCAATGAACCGTCCTTTTAATTTTTCTGCAGGGCCTGCGATGTTGCCGGATGAAGTGCTTAAGACGGCACAAGAAGAACTGATCTCTTGGCAGGGGAAAGGCGTATCGGTTATGGAGGTAAGTCATAGAAGCGAAGCTTTTATGACGCTTGTCCAACAAACAGAGCAGGATCTAAGAGCACTTTTAAACATTCCAGAGCATTACAAAGTATTTTTTATGGCAGGAGGGGGATCGGGACAGTTTGCAGCTGTGCCACTCAATCTTTTGGGCGTGAAAAAGCAAGCGGATTACCTTATCACAGGAACTTGGTCAGAAAAGGCTAGAAAACAAGCCGAACTGTACTGCACGCCCAATATCGTTGCTCATGCAGAAGACACACAGTTTAAAGCGGTTCCGCCTGTTGCCACTTGGAAATTAAATCGAAATGCGGCTTATTTTCACTTTACTCCCAATGAGACTATTCATGGGTTAGAATACCACGAACTGCCTGTAACCGTAGAAACCCCCATCGTTGCGGACATGACCTCTAATCTTTTGTCAAGACCACTTGAGGTTTCTCATTATGGTGAGATCTATGCGGGAGTTCAGAAAAACATGGGGCCTGCTGGGCTTGCCGTTGTTATCGTGCGGGAAGATCTCGTCAATAACCCTTTGCCCATAACGCCTTTTATCTTAAATTATGGTTTACAGGCCAAGGAACATTCCCTACTCAATACACCGCCCACTTTTATACTCTATATGGTGGCGCTCGTCTTAAAATGGGTGATTGGCCAAGGGGGGGTGTCCGCTATGGCTCTTCGTACTCGCCGTAAGTCGGAGAAGCTTTATCAGGCTATTGATCTCTCTCCCTTTTATAGGAATTCTGTCGAACCCGCTTATCGTTCGTGGACCAATATTCCGTTCACTCTGGTTAATCCGAAACTTGAAACGTTATTTTTGAACGAGGCAGAAGCGGAAGGGTTATTTGGATTAAAGGGACATCGTCTAGTTGGTGGGATAAGAGCGAGTCTGTATAATGCCATGCCTGAGAGTGGTGTTGACGCATTGATTCACTTTATGCGTGAATTTGAAAGAAAACGAGGTTAGCGAAAGTGGCGGAACTGGCAGACGCGCTGGGCTTAGAACCCAGTAGGGTAATCATCCCCTGTGAGAGTTCGAGTCTCTCCTTTCGCACCAAAGGGTTAACCGATATTTAAGGGGATTTTCCATGCAAGTTTCAGTTGAACATTTATCCGCGCTCGAACGGCGATTGACGGTTCAGTTTCCCACAGAAACCATTCAAGAGAACATTCAAAAACGGTTATCCGAATTACAAAAAAAAGCGGTGATTAAAGGCTTTCGTCCGGGTAAAGTGCCCCTCTCGCTCGTAAGAGAGCGCTATACGCGCCAAATTCGAGAAGAAGTTGCACAAGAACACCTGGATGCCACCTGGAAAGAGGCATTTAGGGAAGCAGATCTGCATTCTGTGCATGCCCCCGTGTTAGAGTCCCTAGACTCCAATGCAGAAAGGGTGGAATACAAGCTCTGGTGTGAGGTGGCGCCTACTGTAGAACTTCAAGATCTCGCAACGTTAGAAATTGAAAAGCCGGCGGCTTCTATTACAGAAGAGGATATTGCAGAGGAAATTAAAACATTGCAGTGGAACAAGGCAGAATGGGTAAAAGTTGAACGTCCTCCCCAACAAGGGGATGAAGTCGTTTGTCATTTTACTGTCCAAACGGGTGAAGAAGCGTTTGCTGCGTTGAATCAAACCTATACCTTTAAAATGGGTGGTGACCTTATCCCACCTCCTCTTGAAAAAGCTTTAAAGGAAGAAGGCTCTCCAGGAAAAACACTGTCTGTGAACATTATTCCCAAAAAAGAAGAGGCGTTTCCTTTTAAGTTCTACGCAGATAAAACGCTTCGGCTTTCTGTAGAAATCAAAGCAGTACGGTCCCCTATTCTTCCAGAATTGAATGAGAATTTTTTTAAATCCTTTAACTCGGAAATCTCTGATTTCGAAGGTTTTCGATCTCATCTACACAAGCAAATGAGCACACGTTTAATAAGCTGTATAGAAGAAAAACAAATGAAAAATATTTGCCAGGTGTTGCTGGATGCTCATCCCCTTCCCGCGCTTCCTAAAACACAGGTTGCCGAAGAATTTTTGGGATTCAAACGGAATTATTTATCTTTTCAAAAATGGTTAGCTCGATCTTCTGGTTCTTCTGGCGAAGAATTTCCTGAAGAAGTAAAAAATAATTTGGAAGCTAAAGCACGTAACCAAGTCGCCTTGAATTGGGTGATGAGGAAAATAATCGACACTTACTCTATTGTTGTCGATGAAAAAGAAATGCAAGCAGAATGGGAAATTCATCTTCGCGAACATCCATCACAAGAAGAGAAAGAACACAATAAAGAAGAATTACTTCAGGGAATACGCGCCAAACTGCTTGAAAAAAAAATATTCGAAACACTCTTGGCTCAGGCAAAATGTGTTGAAAAGAACTATTCTTATAAAGAGCTTGTGAAAGACTAATGGATTGCCAGTTTTATTAAGGAGGCCACCGGATTATGACAACCTTCCGAAGGAAGACCGTATCTACCTATTCTAGCTACGTACCCATGGTCATTGAGCAATCTTCTCGCGGAGAAAGAGCTTATGACATTTACTCACGCTTATTGAAAGAACGGGTGATATTTTTAGTGGGAACGTTAGATGAGCATGTGGCGAATGTCATCGTCGCTCAACTTTTATTTTTGGAATCTGAAAATTCAGATAAAGATATTTATTTATATATTAATTCTCCAGGGGGCTCTGTGAGTGCAGGTATGGCGGTTTATGACACGATGCAGTTTATTAGACCGGCGGTGAGTACCTTGTGTGTAGGACAAGCGGCGAGTATGGGGGCCCTCCTTCTTGCGGGAGGAGAAGCTTCCAAGCGGTTTTGTTTACCGCATTCCAGAATTATGATCCATCAACCCTTGGGGGGGTTCCAAGGCCAAGCTTCCGATATTGCGATTCATGCGAATGAAATACTCAAAATCCGAACACGCTTAAATTCTATTTTGGCAAAACATACGGGTAAAACGGTCGAACAAGTGAGCAAGGATACCGACCGAGATTATTTTATGAGTCCAGAAGAAGCGTTGGAATATGGGCTTATAGATGCCATACTGACTCGAAGAGAATCAGCAAATGAACGACGAGAAAAGTCCTAAAATTCATAAAGCCTTCCATTGTTCTTTTTGTGGGAAAGGTCAGAATGAAGTTCATAAATTAATAGCGGGGCCTTCTGTTTTTATTTGCGATGAGTGCGTCAAACTTTGCACTGACATTATTTCAGAAGAGTTGAAAGAAAATAAACAACTGGGCGTTCACGCGGGGCTCGCAGTGCCTGCCGAAATTAAAACCTTTCTAGATGACTATATCATTGGACAGGAACAAGCTAAAAAAGTACTCTCTGTTGCGGTTTATAATCATTACAAGCGTTTGTTGTACCAACCAGAAGGTGGCAGCAAAGCATTGGGCGCTTCTTCCCAAAATTCCGTTGAACTAAGCAAAAGTAATATTTTACTGATTGGTCCTACCGGGAGCGGAAAAACATTATTAGCCGAAACGCTTGCCCGTTTTCTGAATGTTCCTTTTGCGATTGCGGATGCGACAACCCTCACAGAAGCCGGTTATGTAGGAGAAGATGTTGAAAACATCATTCAAAAACTTCTGCAGAAGTGTGCATTTGATGTTGAGAAAGCCAAGAAAGGAATTGTGTATATTGATGAGATCGACAAACTATCCCGAAAATCCGAAAATCCTTCCATCACTCGGGATGTTTCTGGCGAAGGGGTGCAGCAGGCGCTTCTAAAATTAATGGAAGGTACGACCGCGTCTGTTCCCCCGCAAGGCGGTCGAAAACACCCTCAACAAGAATACCTACAAGTAGATACCACGCACATTTTGTTTATCTGTGGGGGTGCTTTTGTAGGGCTTGAAAAAATCATCCGTGCCCGTTCTGACCAAACGGGCATTGGGTTTTCTGCCCAGTTATCTTCTGCCAAGCATCCCAAGGATTTAGAGGCAACCCTTGAAGCCGTTGAACCTCAAGATTTAATCAAATACGGGATGATCCCCGAGTTTGTAGGCCGGCTGCCTATTGTCACCACCTTACATGAACTGGATGAATCCGCATTGGTTCGAATTTTAAAAGAACCTAAAAATGCGCTTATCAAGCAATATAAAAAATTGTTTGAACTGGAACAAGTGGAATTAGACCTTCGAGAGGATGCGCTGGGCGCCATTGCAAAGCGCGCCATGCAAAGAAAAACCGGTGCACGAGGCTTGCGGTCCATTTTGGAAAAAGTTTTGCTCGATACGATGTATAAGTTACCGTCTTTAAAGTCTTTGAAAAACGTATCCAAAGTGGTAGTGGATGCTTCTGTCATTTATGAAAAAACAAAACCTCTTTTTATTTATCAGCCCATCGATAAAAAAGCCAAAGAGAATAGAGAAAAGGAAGAAGTCGCAGTAGGTCGGATTCAAGCGTAAACGCAGATCTGAGTAGGGTGGACAAAGCGAGCGGTCCACCAATTTTAAGGAATCACAATCCCATCGGAAGTCCCACCCCCATTTGAATCAAAGGCCGAGCAACCAGGATACTTAAAAGTTGCAAGGCAATTAGAATCACTACGGGAGAAATATCGATAATACCGAATGGAGGGATGAGTCGCCTCACCCTGTTTAAAAGAGGTTCGGTGAGCTGATGGATGAGAGACAAGAAAGGATTAAAGGTGTGAGGAGATATCCAACTCGCTATCACCCGTATAAGAATCGAAAAGAAGTAAATCTGGATAGCGAGTTGGATGGATTCTCCCAAACCGCCGACCAAAAATCCAACGACTCGGATAGCCATTCCAGATAAAAGCGCAATCAAAAAGAATCGCAAACCTTCGAGCGCGATTATGATGCAAAAGCAAGCGACATTGAACTTTCGAACCGAAGGAATGAAAGACACGATGGAAATGAGGGGACGCGAGAGCCTCATAAAAAACTGAGAAATAGGGTTTCCCGTATCCGCATTTACCGCTTCTAATAAAAAGCGCATCATAAAAACAAAACTTGCCGCACCAAAAAAAAGAGTGATCAAAAAGAAACTGGCTTCAGTCATGGGATGTGTGATCATAAATATAATCCTTCAAATTCTTATTCTTCCACAAGTCCTAACTGTTTAGACCGAAGAAAAGCGGCGCGGACTGCCTTTTGAATAATTTCTTTTGTCCTAGCGGCATTCAAAACCTTAAATGCCGCTTCTGTGGTCCCTCCTTTTGAAGTCACTTGTGCTCGGAGGTGAGAAAGTTTTTTCTTAGTTTTTAAAGCCAGTGTAGCCGAACCGAGAGCCGTTTGTACAACCAACGTGTGGGCCATGGGTGAGTGCAATCCCAATTCAATAGCAACCGCCTCGAGGGCTTCCATCAACCCCAAAAAATAGGCAGGGCCACTGCCAGATATGGCGGTTACAACGTCTAAGAGGGCTTCATCCTTTATCCATGCCGTGCATCCTACGGATTGCATTATCGCTTCGGCCAATCGTTTTTGCTGCACCGATACGGCTCTCGTTGCATACAGAGCCGTCATACCTTGGCCAATCAAGGCTGGTGTATTCGGCATAGAGCGGACAATAGCGCCTGTTTTTAAACCCAATACTTTTTGAATCGTTTGGGTACGCACTCCTGCCACGATAGAGAGAATAAGAGGTAGTTGTTTTTTGATAAAGACGGCAATGCTTTTCGCGGCTTCTCTCAAATGCTGTGGTTTGACTGCAAACACAATGATCTGACTTTCTTTTGTAACGGTCATATTATCCAAGGAAGTGTGTATGCCGAATTTCCGATGGAGACGAGTGAGCTTGTAACGGTTCGGATCGCTCGCCCCTATATTTTTAGGATTGCAGCCCGCATGACATAAGCCAGTAACCAAACTGCTTGCCATGTTACCGCCACCGATGATCGCAATTTTAGGAATGATCATACTGTTTTAGCCATGGGATCAACTCTTTGATAGTATCAATACACCCCACTGGCGCAAAGGGTAACAGCTGTTCGCGACTGCGGGTCCCATAGCTCACGGCTAAAGCAGGGACTTTGGCGGAAGTTGCCATTTCAAGGTCGTATTCGGTATCTCCTATCATAAGTGCTTCTTCAGGGCCCACTCGCATTTCTTTGAGCAATTCGTAAAGCATGCGAGGGCTGGGTTTCGATTCCGTCTCATCGGCTGTTCGCGTGGAAATAAAAAAGGAAGATAAATTATGAATTTTTAGGGATTTTTCAAGTCCTTGGCGGTGTTTCCCGGTAGCGATGGCTAACTGATATTCGCCTTGCAAAATTTTTAACACATCCAGCACACCCTCAAAAAGCGTTTCAGGGTGAATGACCGCTTCATCCCATGTTTTCCAATAGATTTCCCGATATTTTTGCATCAAAGTAGCTCGTTCATTGGGTGTCGCGCCAGGCGCGATCGCGTCAATCGATTCTACAAGACCCAATCCAATGACTTTTTTAATCGCGATGTCTTCTGGAATAGGCTGGTTTAATTCCGCTGCAGCCTGTTGAACACAGAAAACAATATGAGCGGTGGAATTAACGAGTGTGCCGTCCCAGTCGAAGATTAAAAGTTTTAATGGCATAAGGGGTTAGTGGTTAGTGATTAGTGGTTGGTGGAGTCGGTAGGAGAGGCGCAAGCAGACGAACCAGGCATTTTTTTAACTCCTCAGGCAATGGGGCCGTAATATTCATAACTTTCTTCTTATCTGGCAGCTTAAAAGCGATTTGATGCGCATGCAAAAACAATCGTGCTAAGCCATATTGGCGCATGTGTTGATTAAACTTTTTGTCCCCATATTTTTCATCTCCGGCTATTGCGTGACCTATCGCTTGTGCATGGACGCGGATCTGATGCGTGCGTCCTGTATGGGGCCGCACTTCTACTAAGGTCGTTTCCTTGTAGACATTGATGGGGGTAAAAGTTGTATGAGCCATTTTACCTTCTTTTTTCACACAAACCATTCGTTCACCCGAAACCAGTTGGCTTTTAAATAAGGGGAGTTCTACATTTTTGTGTTTGAAAGAACAGTGTCCTTTCAGCAAGGCGAGATAGATTTTTTGTACAGTCCCATGTACAAACTGTTCATGAAGATATTTTAAAACGCTTCTTTTGCAAGCAAATAGCAAACACCCAGAGGAGTCTTTGTCCAACCGATGGACTAATTCCAATGAGGTGTTTTCTGAGATCATTTTCCGAATAATATCGATAATACTATAAGCAAGCCCACTGCCTCCTTGGACGGCGAAACCAGACGGTTTATTGATGACGAGTATATTTTCATCTTTATGGAGTATGGAGGCTTGAAATAATTGAAGAACGCGAGGCGGAATTTCAGGAATCGTAGAAGGTTCAGGAAGACTAAGGGGTGGAAGGCGGACTTCATCGCCTTCCGCTAAATGGTAGCTGGGCTTCACCCGTTTTTTGTTTACTCGCACCTGCCCCGTTCGTATTAAACGATATAGGGCACTTTTGGGTAGCCCTTTTAACCGACTCTTTAAAAAATTATCCAAGCGTTGGTTGTAAAACGAAGGAGCAACGGAAAGGATAGAAACAGGGGTTTTGGTAGGGTACATAGGGCTATTTGCTGAAGTTACTTATTCTTTGGAAAATGGTCGAAGATGTTCTATCCGCAAAACCAGGCGCTCATCTTGAGTATAGTCATCCATATTAAGTTGATATACAAACTCTGCATACTGACAATGTGGATTCGGCCATTTATCTTGTTCAATGTTAAAGGCGATGGCTTCTATGGGTTTTGTCGTCGACTGCGTGTCCATAGGCACCACACGCATCTTTAAATGTTTTTTGGCAACCAAACGCTGTTCTAAAATTTGAAATTTGCCATCAAAACAAGGTTCTGGAAAATTCTGCCCCCAGGGTCCGGCTTGTTTTAAAGCCAGCGCCATTTCTAAGCAAAAGTCAGATTCTTTTAACGTACCATCTGTCATAATTTTGCCTTGCAAATGTTCCTTTTGGAGGTGTCCTGATAGCGTTTCATTAAAGGCCAACTTAAATCGTTCATAGTGATCTGGGGTGATAGACAGCCCTGCTGCCATGGCATGTCCACCGAATCCTTTGATCAGATTAGGATATCGAGTCGCTATCGCCTCCAACACATCTCGTATATGAACGCCTGGAATCGAACGGCCCGATCCTTTGAGTTCTTCCGCATTGTGTTGTGCAAAAGCAATGACTGGACGATGAAACCGTTCTTTAAGTTTACCTGCCAAGATCCCAATGACACCCGGATGCCAGCTGGGATGATAGACACAAAGCCCAAAGGGGATATTTTCCGGTTCTAAACGGAGTGAGGCTAGAGTGTCGTTCGCTTCTTGTTCCATGGTCGCTAAAATGTTACGCCTCTCACGGTTCAAGGCATCCAGTTCGCGAGCCAATGGAAGGGCTTCTTTAAGTTCTTTAGCGAGGAGACAGCGAATACCAACCGACATATCTTCTAATCGCCCTGCGGCATTTAAACGAGGCGCTACTAAAAATCCTAAATCTGAGGTCGTAACGGAATGAAATTTTTTACCGGCGATGGATAACAAAGCGCGTATGCCTGCACACGCACGTCCAGTTTGAATGCGGGTAAGTCCATGGTGCACTAAAATTCGGTTGTTTTGATCGAAGGGTACAACATCGGCAACGGTTCCGAGCGCAACGAGATCTAACAGTTCGGCCAAATTAGGTTCTTTTTTACCTTGAAACAAAAACCAGTGCTGTTCTCGTAAAAAGGCGCGGAGTGCCAGCATGACATAAAAAATAACCCCAACCCCCGCTAAATGTTTGCTTGGAAAAAGATCACAAGGCAAATTGGGGTTCACAGTCGCATCTGCGGGAGGAAGACAAGCACCAGGTAAATGATGGTCAGTCACCAGAACGGAAATCTCTTTTTGACGGGCAGCTTCTACACCCTCTATGCTTGAAATGCCATTGTCTACCGTCACGATAAGGTTGGGATGGGCAGTCGCGGCAACTTCTACAATTTCTGGCGTTAATCCATAGCCAAATTTAAAACGATTGGGTACCAAAAAATCCACATGAAGAAACCCCATCGCTTGAAGCGCCTTTATGGCGACAACGGTGCTGGTTGCGCCATCGGCATCAAAATCTCCTATGATTAACACCCGGCCTTGCTCTTTAAGGTTTTTGAATAAAAGGTGTACGGCATTCTCAATACCGGATAATGAATGAAACGGTAAAAGTTTTTGGAGGCGAAGTTCCAATTCTTCGTCGTTTGAGAGGCCTCGCGCAAGATAAATGCGTTGTAAAAGCGGGTGAACTTTTTGTGAAAAATTTCCTTTTGCTGAAAGTGGGGCGCGATGTGCGATTAACATTCACTTCTCCCTTACCCCTCACCCCTCTCCCGCTGGTGCGGGAGAGGGGTGTTTTTTAGATCCAATAAGCCACCGTCGTCATAATTTTTGCCATGCGGGCCATGCACCAGCGTACCGGCTTGGGTAATAGAATGCCTCCGTCTTTAAGTGCATGGGTGGCATGCCGTGCTTCATCTTGTTTCATATGTTCAAGAAGGATTCTGCTCTTCTCGTCAGAACTAGGTAAAAGATTTAGGTGGTTTTCTAAATGACGAACCACCTGTCGTTCGGTTTCAGCTACAAACCCCAATGCAAAGCGGTTCCCCAATAACCCAGCTCCAGCGCCCACTAAAAAAGCACCCGCATACCATACTCTATTTAAACGACTGGGCTTTGCCTCTAATTGCTGAAGTCGTTCTTGGCACCACAAAAGGTGATAGTTTTCTTCTTCGGCGGCTTTTAAAAATTTTTGCTTACAGTGAGGCGAAGCGGTGGCGGCATGCCCTCGATACAGGGCTTGTGCACAGACTTCCCCCGCATGATTTACACGCATGAGATGCGCGGAATGTTTTTGGCGAGCGCTTTCTGAAAGGCAATGAATGAGTTTACGAAGACTTTTATCAAAGCGAATAATCCATGCGTCTCCCACAAGCTTTTCCTCTCGTCCCCAGCCCTTCCCCCTTATTCCTTACCCCTTTTATCGTTTAGAGTACTGGGCTCTCTTCCGTGCTTTGTGAAGGCCGTATTTTTTGCGTTCTACTTTACGCGCATCGCGTGTTAAAAGACCACGCCCTCGTAATTGAGAACGTAAGGTCTCGTCATACTGCAGTAAAGACCGAGCGATCCCTAATCGAACAGCGCCTGCCTGACCACTTAAGCCGCCCCCTTTTACATTGACAAGAATGCGAAATTTATCCACCAATTGTGTGGCTTCTTGGGGTTGGCGAATAATCATTAAGGCTGTTTTACGGCCAAAATACTGCTCCACCGGTTTACCATTGACAATGATGTCGCTTGTTTTTGCTTTCTTAAGAAACACTCTTGCAACGGCTGTCTTGCGACGCCCCGTTCCGTGATAAGTTTTAGTTTTGACCATAAGTTTTGTTTTTTAAAGCGACAACGTTTTAGGCTGTTGAGCAGTATGCTGGTGTGAAGGACCTGCATAAATTTTGAGTTTTTTAGCCATGGCTCTCCCTAATGGGTTTTTAGGCAGCATCCCACAAACAGCTTGACGGATAATGCGCTCTGGAAATTTGGCTAATAAGTCTCGAAACGAGATGGTTTTAATGCCACCTGGGTAGCCAGAGTGATGGGTGTACATTTTGTCCATAAACTTTCGCCCTGTGACTCGAATTTTTTCGGCATTGATAACAATGACGTAATCTCCCGTATCGGCATTGGGCGTAAACTCTGGTTTATGTTTGCCGCGCAAAATCAGAGCAATTTTACTAGCCAGTCTTCCTAAAACTTGGGTTTCGGCATCCACCACAATCCAGTTGTGTTGAATATTATTTTTTTTTGCAACGTAGGTTTTCATAGCAAGAAGCCATGTTACACAAGTTAAAAATATCACACAAGACCTAAATGTCGTAATAGACTGCCTTGGCGCACTTTTTGAACAGCCATTGAAAGAGAGCTGGCCTCTATAATAGAGCGAAGGCTCTTTAAGGCAGAATCGAAATGGTCGTTGACAACCAAATAATCATATTCCTTGTAGTGTGAAAGCTCTTGTTTGGCTTCGGACAGTCTTCTCTGAATGGTTGCGGGTTTGTCTTGCCCTCTACCTTCTAGTCGTTCCTGCAAGGACGCTAGTGAAGGGGGCACAATAAAAATACCCACCGTTTCCTTAAAAAGAGCTCGAACCTGCCTGGCGCCTTGCCAGTCAATTTCCAAAATAACATCCTTCCCTTGTTTTAAAATGTCCTCTACTTGTTGCTTGGAGGTTCCATAATAATGTTCAAACACTCGGGCATATTCTAAAAAATCTTGTTTTTGAATCATGTCTTTGAAAGCACTATCCGACACGAAATGATAATGCACGTCTTTTTTCTCATCGACTCTTTTAGGGCGTGTTGTATAAGAAATAGAGGCTTGCAGATGGGTTTCTTCTTCAAGCAACGCTTTCAAAAGGCTAGTTTTTCCAGCGCCAGAAGGTGCGGAAATAATAAAGAGTGTGTTCATTATTCTTCAGTTATTCAACATTTTGAATCTGCTCGCGCATTTTCTCGATAACAACCTTTAAGTCAAGTGCACAATGACCGATCTCAGCACACAGTGCCTTTGCTGACAACGTATTGATCTCCCGGCTCAATTCTTGCATTAAAAAGTCAAGCCGCTTGCCAACGACGCCTCCACCTACAAGAACCTTTCGAACCTCGGCGAGATGTATTTCAAAACGCTCCGTTTCTTCTGTGACGTCTCCCTTTTGAAGAGCCAAAATGACTTCTTGTTCTAAGCGGGAGGGATCGATAGAGGCCTTCACGTCACCCACTTGCCGCATGAGTCGTTCTTTTAGTTTATCTTTCGAGAGAGGGATTAAAGCTTTTAGGGAACCCCAAGACTCTTCCATTTGCAGTAAGTATTGCATCAAGCATATATGGAGTGCTTGTCCTTCTGCTTCCCGACTCGCTTTTAATTGAACAAGAGCCTTTTCAAACATCTTTAAAACAGCTGGGTGCATTTCTGGAGGGAGCGAGGAGGTTTCCTGCAATACCCCCGGCCAGTGCAGAATATCCATCGCACTAAACTTGGATGTTCCGGCATTCTCTTTTGCGAGCTTCTGTCCAAGCGTCATAAGCCACTTCACAGCAACTTCATTGATGCTAAATGGATTGGGGTGCGCTTCCCCAGGCACAAAATGGAGTGTGATCTCCATTTTCCCCCTTTGAAACTCTTCCCCAAGTTTTTTTCTTAAAGTGGGCAAAAGTGGCAGAAATCCATTGGGTAGTCTAAAATTACAATCAAGATACCTATGATTCACTGAACGGAGCTCCCACGTTGACCTTCCAAACACACCTTCAACACTTTCACACCAAAATCCGGTCATGCTTTGTATCATTACTTTTGTCTCTGTTATACTCTGAAACCTAAGCAAGCCCCAGCAAATACTTATGACTTTTTACTTGTTCTTTGTTCCATTTTCTGCGTTGCAAAAAGAGTTACATAGTCAAACTATGCGCCTCTTTTTGCGCCTTGAAAATGGAACAAATTACGGCGTAAAAAGTTACAAGTATTTACTGAGGCTTGCTTAAATCCCAAAACTTAGAATAAAACTATTGTACAGAAATTTATAGGGAAACTCTTTATGAGAAGAGCCAGAAGAGCACACAACGAACTTCGTGACATTCGATTTATTCGGCATTTTACTAAACATGCGGAAGGAAGTGTGTTAGTAGAATTTGGGGATACGAAGGTTGTGTGTACAGCTAGCCTCACGGAAGGGGTGCCAAGATTTATGAAAGGGAAGGGCATTGGCTGGGTGACGGCTGAATATGGTATGTTGCCTCGTGCGACTCACACACGCACGCAACGAGAAGCTTCCATTGGAAACCCAACGGGAAGAACTTTTGAAATACAAAGACTCATCTCAAGAACGCTACGTGCTGCTGTTGACCTTCAGGCCTTACCGGAGCAAACCATTATGGTTGACTGTGATGTGATCCAAGCCGATGGAGGCACGCGCACAGCGGCGATTACAGGGGGATGTGTGGCGCTCTTTGATGCCATCAAACCTCTTATGGCAAAACACCGCATGGTTAAAAATCCTTTTAAATGGATGGTTGCCGGTGTTTCAGTGGGTATGGTGAAGGGTGAACTTCTGTTGGATCTCGATTATGATGAAGATTCGACTGCCCAAACAGATCTCAATGTTGTGATGACGGAGAATGAACAGTTGATTGAAATTCAAGGAACCGCTGAAAATGGAACCTTCCCACGTGATGACCTAGATAAACTGATTGACCTTGCCGCCCATGGCATTCAAATGATTATTCAAAAACAAAAGGAAGCACTCGTACTTTAAAAATGTAAAGGGACCTTTTCAATCATGCAAACGGATTTCAAATATCGTATTGGCTTAAAAACTTCCCCCTGGCTTCCTCACCGGCGCGCTCATAGAGGGCTGTTTCGTCTTTCCCTATTGATAAGCGTTCTCCTTGGAGTGGCATTTCTATTTAAGTGGCTTTGGCAGGAGGAAGATCTTTCTTCTGTGCAAGCTGAAAATTCACAAAACTTGGGAGAGAAGGGAGAAACCTATTCGGTTATTCCTCTCAAACTTCCTCCACGTGTGGATGTTCCTGTTCAAGCACTGCCGAATGGTCCTGCTTTTATGTCCTTGCCGACATCTAAGAACGAAAGCTTTTTATCGGCGACCGAGCGCTTGCGAGAACCTTCTTCTCCCCGTAAGGAGAGTGTGACCATTGCCCCAGGGCAAAATCTTTCTCTTATTTTCCCAAAACTGGGTCTTTCGGCAGGCATGCTTCAAGAAATATTACAGGTCACTAAAGCACGTTCTGTTTTTGCCAAACTTAAGCCTGGGCAAAATCTAGAATTCTTTTGGGACAAAAACGGTAATTTTGAAGCGATGCGCATTCCGGTTACGGATGAAACAAGTCTTAAAATCCGTTATGAGAACAATCATCCTGTCATTGAGAACCAAAAGCGAGTAGTAACCAAAGCAGTGCAGTATCGAGCAGGCACCATTCACAGCTCTCTTTACTGGGCGGGGCACAAAGCAGGGTTATCTGACAAACTCATCCTTCAGCTTTCGGAAATCTTTGCTTGGGATATTGACTTTGCTCTAGACATCCAGCCGGAAGATTCTTTTCAAGTGCTCTATGAAACCCTGTATTCGGAAGAAGGGAAAAAAATTCGTGATGGAGATATTCTTGTTGCTGAATTTACCAATCAAGGAAGGCCTTATCGAGCACTTCGCTATACCAGTTCAGTTGGCGCAAGCAGCTATTACACGCCGGGTGGAGAGAGCCTTCAAAAAGCGTTTATTCGTACACCCGTTGCGTTTAGCGTGATCAGTTCACAGTTTAACTTAAGCAGAAGGCACCCCATTTTAGATATTATTCGCGCCCATAAAGGTGTGGACTATGCGGCTCCCTCGGGCACTCCGGTTAAAGCGACTGGAGATGGCAAAGTGGTGTTTATGGGAAGAAAGGGAGGATATGGAAATACCATTATTCTTGACCACGGGCAACAGTACAAAACGGTTTATGCCCATTTGTTGAAATTTGGGAGAAGTTTATCGACTGGAAAACGGGTTAGTCAGAATGACCTTATCGGGTTTGTGGGAAAGTCAGGACTGGCGACAGGGCCCCATCTACATTATGAATTTCAGGTCAATGGGATTCACAAAAATCCTGTGACTGTGCAACTTCCTCGAGCGAAATCTATACTAAAAGCAGAAAAGCCTCTTTTTCTGGAACGCACGAGAACCTTGTTGGCTCAAATGGAGTCCTATAAGCAAGGTTATGCTAAACTTACTCCTAGTGAGGTCAAACGGCAGTAAACTAATGGAGAACTTACATCATGGACAAGAAATTTACATGTAGAACTGCGGTACAGGCTTTTTTGTTTCTGCCTTTTAAAAAATGCGCAAAACATACAACAATTTGCTTGATAGGATGCCTATTTGCAATAGCTTTTGCTCTCTATACTAAAGAAGTTGTAGCAGTGTCGCTTACTGATGGCCATGAGTGTACAAGTTCTACACAGTGCTCCTCTGGCTACTGCTACCCTGGTCCAGAAGAGAAGAGTTACTGCATTTCCCGTGATGCAAACTGCGCAAAGCCCGGAACAGCAGGGGTTATGGTGGGAGCTTTGTATTCATACAGAGGAAAGGAATATATATGCCACTCTTCCGGAGGTCTTCAAAAAGCGGAAAAAGTGTCGTTTCTTGATGGCTTTGAGTGTACAAGTTCTACACAGTGCTCCTCTGGCTACTGCTACCCCGGTCCAAACCAGAAAAATTATTGTACAGCCAGAGAGCAACACTGTGCTTACCCCCAGTCAGCGGGCACACAAATAAAAACGAGCTATTTCCATGACAAAAAACTCTATTTTTGCTCAACAGTTCGTGGATTTTCTTCTTCTGGGATGTTGGGGTGTGGTCTTACTACAACTCAAATGGAAAAACTTTACCCCTACTTTCAAAAAGGGATTAAGCGATGGACAGATTCCTTCGAAGTGGCAGCTAATTACCCACAAGTTCTTTATGATATGCAAACTTTCACTGCAACTGTCCTATATTTGGCTGCCTACTGCGGCAATCTCGATATGTTAGACCAGCTTGCTACACTGTATCTCATCCCTTTTTCTTATCTGACAGAAGTAGGCAAAGAAGACAGCCGGTGGATTACTCCAACAGGAATTCCCCCAACAACAGAAACCTCAAGTCGTTTTATGTATCCTTTTGGATACGATCGGGAACAGTTCGAACCTTCGACAATAGAACCCTCATCAACACGCGATGAAGAGATGCTCTATTCCAGCCAATTTATATATCCTCTAGCTTATCTTCTACGTCGGCTGGCGGAACTGCCTTCGAATAACCGCACACCAGCAATGCACAAATACATGACTACGGCCACTCCCCTTTTAAGAGGAACGTTTAATCGATGGATGAACCAACCTTCTATGTGGACATGGACGCACTGCCGATTTCCTTCCAGCCGATCAAATATGAAAGCGTATACTTTCCCAGAATTCGTTTCAGGCAAACTGCAACGGTCACTCGGTAGTTCCTGGTGCAATGCTATGCTTGAAATTGAACTGTGGGTTGCAGCAGCGGTAACCGAATTTCTTTCGGCAAACAAACGCGGCATGAACTTGGAATTAACGCCACAAGAGACTAACACCTTAACCACTTATGCACAGACCACTCTCAAACTCTTTGAATCCAGATTGTCTGAAGGTATATCTACCAGCCCACTCTGTGGAGGCCGGTGCTCTTATTTGATTTTAGACCGATATGGGATGAGAGGGCATCCAGACCAACCTGATGCTGCTAGCACATGGGATATCTCTCATGGGAGACGCCTTGTTCAATTTCTGGAAACCATGTATGCCCCCGAAAACACAAACATCACTCAACCCACTAAAAATGGAAAATGGGTGAAAACTCAATTCGCTAACGCGATTATCTATCAAATATTTAATGGATCTTGGGATCACCCTCGGTTTGCCAATTTTATGGATGGAGTTAATGTGCACTACCGCTCGTATGAACCTTTCGCACTGAGCGATCAATACGCAGACATCGGGTATGCTTTTTGGCAGAGATATAATCGTGATATCACCGAACTCAACAGCTCTTTTTTAAGTATCCTCGAAGGCAAGAAATCCGATTCCTTTTATGACCACATTCGTCTGAAGGAAGGTCCAGAAGATTTTTACAAAACCGTGTACCACTATTTGGCTTTTGTAGCTTCTCTCAGTCACCCATGGAGAGAGTAAATGTAGGCCGGGGCAAGCGCGTCTTTTTGCACGGCCCCGGCATTCTTTTCTCTAACCCCTTATTTTTTCTGCAGAATGCCAATCTCATCCTTATTCATCGGGGCACTGTCCGGTACGAGTATGGACTCCATAGATGCGGCTGTATTTAATTTTGTTTCTTATCCTCCAGAGCTCATTGGGCATTGTGAACGTCCTTTTCCTGTCTCTCTTCGAAAAAAAATTCAAATGATTGTGGACAGCCGCAAGCTAGCCCTTAAGACTTTTATTCAACTGGATGTCTGTATGGGGAGAGAAATTGCAAAAACCGTGAACACATTACTCAAAATCACTAGTCTTTCGAAAGCCGCTATTGCCGCGATTGGGAGTCATGGGCAAACGCTCTACCATGCACCGAACTCTCCTTATCCCTCTTCGTTACAGATAGGTGATCCCAATATTATTGTCACCCAAACCGGTATAACGACGGTTTCAGATTTTAGGCGGCGGGATATGGCTTATAAAGGACAAGGCGCGCCTCTAGCCCCTCATTTACATGCCACTCTCTTTAGAAGCCGAGAACACGACAGGATTATTTTAAATATCGGTGGCATTGCGAATGTGACGATATTGCCTGCAGATCCCAATTTACCTATTACGGGTTTTGATACGGGGCCAGGCAATCTCTTGATGGATGCGTGGATATCCCATCACAGGCCACATTCACCTTACGATCAGGATGGAAAATGGGCAGCAGAAGGTAAAGTTCAGTCAAAACTTCTCCATCATTTACTCAAGGATCCATATTTTAAGCGGCCGTCACCCAAAAGCACAGGCAGAGAATATTTCAATTTAGGATGGTTACTCGAACGACTTAAATTCTTTAAACCCTTCTCTCCGAAGGATGTTCAAGCGACTTTGCTGGCACTGACTGTAGAAAGTATTACCATGGCGCTTCAAAGATGGGGGAGCTCGCCAAACGCTCAGATTTATGTGTGTGGAGGAGGGGCTTTAAATCCCATACTGATCTTGCAGCTTCAGAAAAGGCTTGTGAACCATTCTATTCAGAGCACGGAAGTGTTAGGCATCCTTCCTAAGCATCTGGAACCGTTACTCTTTGCGTGGCTCGCCAAACAAACGCTCGAACGAAAAACAGGCAATATACCCACGGTCACCGGCGCTCAGAGAGAGACTCTATTGGGGGGAATTTATCTTGCTAACTTTTCGTAGGGCGCGCTTCTGCACCACTCTACAAGAAGCTGATTTTAAGAATGGTGCGCAAGCGCACCCTACGCAGTAAAAGAAGAACCACATCCACAGGTGGTTTTTGCATTGGGGTTATGGATCACAAATTGTGCGCCCTGAACATCTTCCTGGTAGTCTACTTCTGCTCCCATTAAATACTGAAAACTCATCGGATCGACTAAAAAAGTCACCCCCTCTTTTGTGAATTGGGTATCTTCTTCAGTCGCTTTTTCTTCAAAAGAAAACCCATATTGGAAACCAGAACATCCGCCACCTGTAATAAATACACGAAGTTTAAGCGCATCGTTGTGTTCTTCTTCAATCAATTGGCGAACTTTTGAAATGGCGGCGTCTGTGAACCGAATAAGATTTTCTGAGTCTGGAATGTTCATAGGCTGTCATCTTCTCAGGAGAGTGGTTTGTGGTCAAGCCATGGGAAGCTAATCTGGCGTGCCCGGAGGGATTACTCGCCGCTATCCTGGCCCTCTATGCCAGGCACGGTTGAACACAAATTCGGCACAGTGTGTTTTTATCGGTGTTATAATGTAAATATGAAACACAATTGCTTGATGAACACCAATCCCTATTTAAAAGATCCAAAACAACGAATAAAATTGATTCGCCGTTCTGTTGAAAGTTCATCTGAAATCGAAGGAATTTATATTAAACTCGGGGAAAAAAGTTCTACTCGAAGAAAAAGAGCTATAGGATAGACTTTTGAATAATTTTCTTAAAAAGAATTGTCATAGGTTGATAGTTTCTATCTAAACCAGCCTGAACAGCTCGAAAGTAAGCTTTTTTCTCTGCTCCTTTCACCATCCTATAATCAAGAGAAGGTAACCCCGCTTGCAAACACATTAAATCAGATAGTACGCGAGCTACTCTGCCATTACCTTCACGAAAAGGATGTATCAAAACCAATTCAGTATGAACAACTGCCAGCGCATGAGTAAGTTCTTCGTCTTCTAAACGGCTGCCTGGAGTAAAACGAGAAAGGATTTTCTTTTCAAACTCTGCCATTAAACGTGGTATTTCTCGTGCAGCGGCAAAATGAAAATCATCCTTACTTAAGTTGGTATTACGATATTGTCCTGCCCACGAATAAATTTTCTTTAGCCAAGTCTTGTGAATAAAACAAATATCTTTTGCAGCAAATCGGTGGTTTTTATCGTAAGTTTTAGTGAATATCTTAAAAGCACTCTCGAGAGCTTCCGTTTCACGTCTATCCATTTTGTGTGGATCTTTGATGCCAAGTAGATTTTTTAGAACTTCTTCATCGGAGCCAGGTTCAAACTGCGCTTCTTCAAATTCACTTTAAGCTAATCTGGCGCGCCCGGAGGGATTCGAACCCCCGACCACCAAGTTCGTAGCCTGGTACTCTATCCTACTGAGCTACGGGCGCGAATCATGGCGGAGAGAGAGGGATTTGAACCCTCGATGGGGCTTTTGACCCCATACTCCCTTAGCAGGGGAGCGCCTTCAGCCGTGCTCGGCCATCTCTCCTTTTCAATGGGGCTTAGTGTACCAATCTTTTTTTAGTGAAAGAAGGGAAAGTCTTCGGTTTTATTGAAGCACCATTTAAAATAAAGACATTTTTATCAACGTTGCTGACACACGCGTTTTGGCAAGGAAACGTGGCAGATGTTATGATGTGTGGATTCATTATCTGTAAGGGCCTGTAAAAGAAAAGTTATTTTTTTACAGGCCCTAAGCATCAAAAATATGTTTGGACAGTTATCAACCGCCATCTATTGGTCTTTTTCAGGAAACGGTATTCCCCCTGATAACATTTCTCATTCAAGATATAGTGGACCCAATTCTCTGCGCCAAAAAAAGAGCAGTTATTCCTTGGCGGACCCTTGCATTTCGTGCACGGTTTCTAACTCTTCTAATTTATCTTCCGCCATTTGGATTACTGTTTCTGGAAGCCCTGCGAGTTTGGCGACCTCTATCCCATAACTCTGATGAGCAGGCCCCTCATTGACAGAATATAAAAAGGTAATGCGCTTATCTCGTTTTTCTGCCGCGACGTGAACATTGCGAAGTCCAAAATTTTTTCCAGCGAGCTCTGTCAATTCAAAATAATGTGTGGCAAATAGGGTAAACGCTCGAATGTTTTTGACTAAATGAACTACGGCTGCCCACGCTAAACTTAATCCATCAAAAGTGCTTGTTCCACGCCCCATTTCATCCATCAACACTAAACTCCGATCTGTCGCATGATGCAAAATATGGGCCGTTTCTATCATTTCCACCATAAAGGTAGAACGACCGCTCGCGATTTCATCTCCTGCCCCCATCCGAGTTAAAATCTGGTCAAACACGCTCATCGTGACAGAGCGCGCAGGCACATAACATCCAACTTGAGCTAAGAGCACAATCAAAGCCGCTTGCCTAAGATAAGTGGATTTTCCTCCCATATTGGGGCCCGTAATAATCAAACTTTTTTGGTCGGAGAATAAATGCAGATCATTTGGAACAAAGGGTGTTTCGGAAAAGGCTTCGACAACCAAGTGACGCCCCTCTTCTATGTGAAGGCCACCTTCCTCCTGAAAGTTTGGCCTACACAGATTAAGCGACACGGCTCGCTCAGCAAAATTAGCAAACAGATCTAGCTCCGCTAAGGCCTTTGCCATAGCTTGCAAAGGGCTTAAGTGTTCTATCAAACGCCCTAAAAGTTCCTCATACAGTTGCTTCTCCCGCGCCAATGCCCGCGCTTTGGCGCTTAAGACTTTATCTTCAAAAGTAGAGAGTTCAGGCGTTGTAAACCTTTCCGCATTTTTTAAGGTCTGACGACGCATATAATGCACAGGCACTTTGTCCAATTGCCCACGGCTCACTTCGATGGTGTACCCGTGTACCGTGTTAAATTGAACTTTGAGCGTTGAAATCCCTGTTTTTTGTTTCTCTTCTTGTTCAAAGACTCGCAAAAAATGATGTGCATCTTCCGAGAGCTTTCGGAAGTTATCCAACTCTTCATCATACCCTGATTGAATGACTCCCCCCTCCCGAAGTGTGACGGGTGGGGTGCTCACGATGCTTTCTTCGAGTAATTTCTGTAAAAGAGGTTGTGGAATAAGGCATTCAGCAATTTGGTTTAAATTTTTAGTTTTAAAGGATAATGAAGAATGCAAAAGGGGCAATTGACTCAATGCTTTTCTTAGTTTGATCAAATCAAGTGGCCTTGCTGAACGAAGCCCTATCCGGCCTAAAATGCGCTCGAGATCTCCTATGCCTTTTAAATGTATTTGCACCGTGTAAAACTGGTGATCAGATCGGAGTTCAGAAATAGCCTCCTGCCGCTCCAAAATCTCTCTTCTCGACCGCAAGGGTTTCTGCAACCATCTGCCCAATAGGCGACTTCCTATTGGGGTCACTGTTTTATCCAGAACTGTTTTTATTGTGTATTGAGAAGAACCTTGTAAATTGAGCGCGATCTCTAAATTTCGTCGTGTCGGTGCGTCCAATAGGAGCATGTCTTTGGGATGTTCTATTTGCAAAGTTTTAAGGTGAGGCACGCCACTCCTTTGCGTGTATTCCACATATTGAAGTACACACCCTATTGCTTTGACCGCTTGTGTCAAAGGCTCTAAACCGAATGCTTTGAAATCCTGCACCTTAAACTGCTCTTTTATGCGACCAAGACTGCGTTTGGAGTCAAAATACCAGGAAGGGCACCGCTCGCACTTCCAGGAAGAGAATTTTTCCGGCAAGGTTACCGTATCTTCCACTAGTAATTCAGCAGGTTGAATGCGTTTCAATTCATGAAATAGCGCATCTTCTCCTTCCCCCTCGGAGGCGACACAAACACCACTGGCTAAATTGAGGACAGCAAGCCCATATCTTTGAGGCAATCCACTCAAGGCAACCAAAACGTGATCGCATCCTTCCTCCATCAACGCTTCATCGGTTACGGTTCCAGGCGTTAAAATGCGCGTAACCTTTCGCTCCATAGGGCCTTTATTGCTTGGATCGCCTATTTGTTCACAGACGACGACCGTTTCTCCAAGGCGAAGCAACTTGGCGAGATAATTCTCTGCCGCATGAAAAGGAACACCTGCCATAGGAATTGGCTCCCCGAGAGAGGTACCACGTGTCGTTAACGTAATGTCTAAAAGTTCTGCTGCACGTTTAGCATCTTCATAGAAGAGCTCGTAGAAATCCCCCATGCGATAAAATACAAGATTTTTAGGGTGGCGAGCTTTGATGGCTAAATACTGGCGCATCATGGGGGTGTGTTCTGGAGATGGAGAAACGATTGTGGAGGTCGCTGAATTCATGGCATGAATATACTATACTCACTCAGCAAGATGAACGTTCTTATTTTTGACATTGAAACCATACCGGATGTGGAGTCAGGGCGTAAACTTTACCCTTCCCTCTCTTCTTTACAAGATCGGGACGTTGCAGAAGCGCTCTTTCAAAAAAGGCGCCAAGAAAAAGGCTCAGATTTTTTGCCTCTACCGCTTCATAAAATTGTGGCGATATCGGTTGTTTTAAGCACATCAGAACAACTGAAAGTGGGTTCTCTCGGGAAGGAAGACTCAAAAGAAGCTGAATTGGTCCAGCGCTTTTTTGATGGCATTGAACAGTTTTCTCCTACGCTCGTATCTTGGAATGGAAGTGGTTTTGACTTGCCTGTCCTTCACTATCGATCCTTACTGCATGGCATTGCTTCGCCTAAGTACTGGGAGACAGGGGAATCCGACGCTTCTTTCCGCTGGAATAATTATCTAAATCGCTTTCATTATCGTCATACCGATTTAATGGATGTTTTATCCGCTTACCAACCTAAAGCGGCTACTTCTTTAAATGAGCTCTCTCTTGTTCTCGGGCTGCCAGGGAAAATGGGTATGGGTGGGGATAAAGTATGGGAAAGTTATCAGGCTGGCCAGCTTTCGGCTATTCGAAACTACTGCGAAACCGATGTCTTAAACACCTATTTGATATACTTGCGTTTTCAGCTCATGCGGGGCGTGTTAACCCAACAAAACTATAAGGCAGAATGTGAGCGAGTCGAAACGACGCTTTCCACTTCAGAAAAAGCACATCTCCAACAGTTTTTGAGTGTGTGGCAAACCGGGAAAGCTTAAAAACTACGGGTTATCACTCTTCATCAGAAGAAGGCTCGTCCTTTCCTCCAAAACTCGTTCCCCCCCCTCCTGTGGCTCCTTCGCCCTTTTCTTTTTGAATTTTCTGGTAAATTTCCTCGCGATGCACGGCGACATCCCGAGGCGCATTAATTCCAATCCTGACTTGGTTTCCTTTTATGCCTAATACCGTTATTGAAACATTATCCCCAATCATGAGTGTTTCACCCACTCGTCTCGTTAAAATTAACATGTGCTATCTCCGTATAAGTCCAAAGACAAAGAACATTTAAGCGCCCCTTATTCTTCGTTTTAGAAATAAAGTTCGCCCTCCTATTTGGTATATCGGCCAAAAAAGATAAAAATAAAGTTTTTACACCAATAGGGATTTAGGGCTTGCCTTCACATCGAGACCAAAAGCGGTGTGAAGAGCCCTGACTGCCAGTTCCAAATATTTCTCTTCAATCACGACGGATACTTTGATCTCGGATGTGGAAATGAGTTGAATACTGATCCCTTCGTTGGCGAGCGCCTTAAACATGGTGGTAGCAATTCCTGCGTGAGACCGCATTCCAACCCCCACAATTGAAACTTTAACAATCTTTTCATCTCCTAAAACCTCTTCTGCACCCAAGAGGTGAGCACTTTTTTCTAAAATATGCTTGGCTTGAGAAAAATCGTTTTTATTCACCGTAAATGTAAAATCAATGGTTCCATCCGCTGCTGTATTTTGAATAATCATGTCTACAACAATATTGGCATCGCTCACGGGTCCTAAAATAGTGCTGCCTATGCCTGCTCGATCAGGAACCTTACGAATCGTTAATTTAGCTTCATCTGCATCAAAGGTTACGCCAGACACAATGGGTTGTTCCATATTTTTGTCCTCAAACGAAATCAGCGTACCCGTGTCCTCTGAAAAAGTGGATAAAACCCGCACGGGTACTTTATATTTGCCTGCAAACTGAACGGCTCGATTGTTAATCACCTTTGAGCCAAGGCTTGATAGTTCTAATACCTCTTCAAAAGTAATTCGGTCTAATCGCCTTGCGCTTGGAACGATGCGAGGATCGGCAGTATAGATGCCATTCACATCGGTATAAATTAAGCACTCATCGGCATGAAGCAAAGCGGCAAGCGCTACAGCAGTAGTGTCAGAACCTCCTCTTCCCAAGGTTGTAATGTTGTTTCCAGGGTCAACCCCTTGAAACCCTGCAACAATAACAACTTTCCCATTTGCTAAATCTTGGCGTATAAATTCCTCATCGATATGGAGAATACGTGCCTTGTTATAAACATCACTCGTTAAGATCTTAACCTGGGAACCGGTATAAGAGCGTGCGGGGCACCCTCTTGCAATAAGCGATATTGCAAGAAGCGCAATACTGACTTGTTCCCCCGTTGACACTAAAACGTCTAATTCCCGAGGATCGGGTTCTGGGGTCATATTCCGAGCAAGGTCCAAGAGGCGGTCGGTTTCCTTCCCCATAGCAGAGACAACCACCACAACCTCATGCCCTTCCGACCGAGTCTTCAGAATTTTCTCAGTAACGTATTGAATTTTTTCAATACTGCCTACTGAAGTGCCACCATATTTTTGAACATACAAAGCCATAAGAATCCCTTTCCTTCATAAAAGGCCGGCCGAATTTAGCATAAATTTTGCCCATAAAAAAGGGGGCACTTTATAAAACCTTTAGTGGATAGTTTCTAGATAAGATTGGATATCAAACAAGAGCGTTCTTAAGCCTTCTTGAGTCAATGCAGAAATAGTATACGAGGGCTGGTTCCACCCCAGTTTTTTTAAAATATCACGCACTGTTTTTCCTCTATTCTCAGTCTGTAAAAGATCAATTTTATTAAACACAAGCCATCTTTCGCATCGATACAATTCTTCACTGTACAATTGAAGCTCTTGAATGGTTGCTTGAATTACTTTTACGAGATCACAATCTGGAACGGGGGCCACATCCACCACATGCAACAATAGTTTAGTTCGTGACAAATGCTTTAAGAATTTAAGCCCCAAACCGATCCCTCGGTGAGCCCCTTCGATAAGGCCTGGAATATCTGCCATAACAAAACTTTTGTAGGGTGCCACCCGCACAACCCCCAGTTCGGGGTAAAGTGTTGTAAAAGGGTAATCTGCTACCTTTGGCTTTGCGGAAGAAACGGCTCGGAGCAAAGTCGACTTACCAGAATTGGGGTAGCCCAGTAACCCAACGTCAGCGAGTAACCGGAGCTCAAGCCTCAGTTTGCGTGTTTCTCCCGGTTGCCCTTTTGTGGCTTTGCGAGGTGCACGATGGGTGCTACTTTTAAAATGCGTATTCCCAAAGCCGAAAGCCCCTCCTTCTGCAACCAAAAGGCGTTCGAGCGAGTGCTTCAAATCCCCCATTTGCTCACCCGTTTGTCCATCAAAGACAAGGGTTCCCACAGGGACCTTCAAAACTTTATCTCCCCCATCGGCCCCTGTTTGGTCACGGCCTTTTCCGTGGTGTCCATCCAGGGCCTGATGGCGACGTATATAGCGGAAATCTATCAAGGTATTCAGGTTAGGATCTGCCTCTAGGTATACGCTTCCACCAACTCCACCATTCCCTCCATTTGGACCCCCATGAGGCACAGATTTTTCTCGTCTAAAGGACAAACAGCCATTTCCGCCTTTTCCAGCCGCAACTTCAATGATGACTTCATCTACAAATTTCATACTGGGTTTAATGCGCGAGACGCGAGACTATTCGGCAACAAAGCCGAAAATTAAAGTTCGAAGGGTGTACTATTGAGGCGGCGAGGCAGAAGGGACTACATGGACAAAACGACGAGATCGAGACGTTTTAAACTCAACAGAACCAGAAACGAGTGCAAACAGCGTATGATCTCGTCCACATCCCACATGCATGCCAGGATAAAACGCAGTTCCCCGTTGCCTGATAATGATATTACCCGCCGATACCCATTCACCACCAAATCGCTTTAACCCTAATCGTTTGGAATGGGAATCGCGACCATTTCGTGTACTTCCCCCTGCTTTTTTGTGTGCCATTTAAATTTTCCTTTGATAGGTTTTTATATCTTACCCGCAGCTGCAACAACCTCTGGTTTTCTGCTGCTTCTGCCATCTTTTTAGAGTTGGAATCGTTTTTTTTACTTGTTCAATTGAGAATGACGACATCTTCATTTTTGTCATGATCCCTGCAACTTTGTCGACCATTTGTGGCAGCGTTATATTGGGTTCTGTGAATTGACCACTCTTGAAACAGTGACAACAATATTCTTTATTTGCGCTTCCGCAATGATCTGTTCCAAAATCTTCTTCTTTTTCCATTGGCATTGCGCAACTTTGACACAGTTGGCCATGATTCTGATCTGTTTTCATTGTTCTCTCTGCTCCTTAAATTTTATTGTTTAGAATTTCGTCTATTTTTACTTCTGTATAGTTCTGCCGCCATCCCATTTGCTTTTTATAATGCTTTCTTCGTCTGAATTTGATAATACGAATTTTGTCGTGCCGGCCATGCGATACCACGGTTGCGTTCACAACGCAGTTTTCCAAATAGGGTGCACCGATGTGCTCGGAATCGCCCCAAAACGCCAAAATTTTGTCAAATTGAACACGGTCTCCAACTGCCTGGGCCAGTTGTTCAACCTTTAAACGCTGCCCTGGAGACACTTTATATTGTTTACCACCGGTTTGAATGACTGCGTACATATCTATCGTCCTTTAATTCTCTACGTAAGAAGGAGGCCATTGTATGCAAGTTCCAATGGTTTTGGCAATAGGATGAGGCTTCTTCTTGCTTTGAAAGAAGAAGCCTTATGGGGGTGGCCTCGGGGATGTGGCCGATGCCAATTCTTTGGCACGGAACCACAAGGTTGCACACCGATGATGGCAAAAAGGACCAATCCGTTGGCCATTCGGGAGAGTGAATGCTCGCACACTCCTCGCAGAATGTGCAGAGATTTTTTTATAGCACTTCTGACAAATAAGGTCCTTTAGCCAAAGAGAGGTACAGGGCATCGAGCAAAAAGGTCCCACCCATGAAAAAACATTTTGCCCGCTCTCTTTTTTAACAACATAATGCCAGTAATCGTCAATTTCAATGGGGAGTGCTCCGTGACAACCCCGACAAAACGCCCCCATCTTTTGCAAATCCTTGGCTGTTCTTGGAATCATAAAGCCCTCCTTTCCAAGCACACCACAGCATGCTGTCCATGAACCCCTGCAAAAGGGATCCCTTTTGCGGTGCTAAACGCCTCAATCTAAAAAAAGTGTAGTAGGTTGTTTTTAAAAACGCAAAAAAAGCTAAAGTAACGCCGTTCTCAACTTTTTAAGTCTAAGAGATGTCATCCCGGAGGAGCGCAGGGGACTTTTGAGCCGAGCAGCAGGCAGCGGAAAATATACAGCAAACCACCCGTCAGTGAGAGATTACAAGCTAAACTTGATAGAGCATGTATCTCACATCGCCTGCAGTCTTATCGCGATAAACCTGCCAATCGGGTGGAAGGGGGAGATCTTTTAGGCGCTTGGGCGACTCTATATAGATGAGCGCATTGGGATTTAAATGAGAGGAAATTTGTAATTGTTGAAAGCAACTCACGATCTGGAAATCTTTTGAAAGCAAGGACTGAAAAGGAGGATCACAAAATACAATATCGAACTTTTCGGATGTCTTTTTTAGCCACTCTAACGACTCTTCCCAAAATACAGTGCCCTTCTGCTCGGCTCTAAACTTTTTCAAATGTTCTCGAATAGATAATGCAGTCAGTTTTTCTTGTTCCACAAAGGATACGTGGTGTGCTCCCCGCGACAGCGCTTCAAGGCCTAAGATCCCACTTCCCGCAAATAAATCCAAACATGCCGAGCCGGCAATAACGGGGGAGAGCCAATTAAATAGGGTTTCCCGCACGCGGTCAGGCGTGGGTCTTAGGGTGGGCAGGGTTCGGAAGATCACCTTTCGGCCTCGCCACTCGCCTCCGATAATTCGTATCGTACTATACTGTGCACGGGGCATAATTTGAGGTTTTTGGAAATACTATTTATCCACCCTCACCCGCCGCTCACGCGGCGACCTCTCCCGCTAGCGGGAGAGGTGGTGAGAAGAGCGATGGGTTTCATGTTTTAAATGGGTTTTGCAAACTTCTTGATTTGCTTCACGGCATTTTTTAACCCCACCATCCCGACTCCCAACGCACCGGCAGCGATAACGATAGCAGGGCCTGAAGGAATATCCCATTCTACCGATCCGAATAAACCAATAGTCACGGCCAGCATTCCCAGCACGCTTGATAAGATGGCCATTTGTTCAGGAGTTTTTGAAAAAAAGCGAGCACTCGCAGCAGGAATAATGAGAAGCGAAATCATCAGCAAAGCCCCAATGATTTTCATGCCGACGGCAACAGTGGCGGCGATGAGTATCATTAAACCGTGTTGTATTCTTTGAGTAGGGGATCCTTCTGTACGAGCAATTTCTTCATGGATTACAACGGAAAGAAAAGAGCGCCAAAAGAAGACTAGCATAAAAAGGGTCGCCCCGACCAAAGCATATACCCACAGCATATCTTTGGGTCCTACAGATAAAATATCTCCAAACAAAAGACTCATTAAGTCTATGCGAATGGAAGAAGAGAGACTGACGACAACGAGAGACAGGGCCAACGCGCCTTGAGACAAAATCGCCAACCATGTATCGGAAGGCAAAATGGCTTGCTTTTGAAGACGAACAAGGCAAAGAGCCATTACGACAGCAATCCCCATGACGGCCCATTGGATTTCGAGGTTAAGCCAAAGACCCAATAGAACGCCGAAGAGTGCCGCATGGGCACAAGCGTCTCCTAGATAAGCCAACCGGCGCCAAATAAGGAAACATCCCAAAGGTCCGGAAACCAGTGCAATGCCCACCCCTGTCACGAGCGCGCGAATTAAAAAATCTTCAATCATTATGGTAAAAATTTATTAGAGCTATCGTAGTGCCTCACTAAAATAGTGGGGCGGGTGGTTTGCTGTGTATTTTCCGCTGCCTGCTGCTCGCTAAAAGTCCCTGCGCTCCTA
>JACQPQ010000019.1 GCA_016207405.1 Gammaproteobacteria bacterium
GAAAATACACAGTAAACCACCCATCAGTGCGGGATTACAGATTTTTAAAATTTATTTTATAGGGGAATGGCGAGCAATTACGGAAAAATAAAATGACGAATTGGCTTTTTTTAAACATGAGAAAGTGGAGATCTGGAATCGGGGTGATTATTTTTTGGGGCTGTACATCTCTTTTTGCAGATCACACTTCTGAACATTCCATAGCACAGCGTATTAAGCCTGCGGAGGGCGTCAAGAGCCTAAAATCAGATGTAAAAGTAGCATCAGAGAAAAATCTCAAGCCTTCAGAGACAAATATTGGTCAAACTCGTTACCAGACACTGTGCATCTCTTGTCATGGAATGGGAGTATCCGGCGCTCCACGTTTGGTTGCTGCTGATTGGAAAGAACGACGCAAAAAGGGAATAGAAGCGCTCCTCTCAAATGCAACCCAAGGGATCAAAGCTATGCCCCCCAAAGGCACTTGTATGCAATGTACACAAGCAGAGCTCAAAGCAACGATAGCGTATATGCTCAAGGAAGCCGATAAACATTAGAATCTAAAATCCCAATCCAGTGAATAAACATTCGGTTAACACGTTTCTGTCGTTGCGAGGCTTGCGTAGCAAGCCGAAGCAATCCAGGTATCGACTCTGGATTGCTTCGGCCGCTGATGCGGCCTTCCAAAGAACAGCTCCTGCAGTTCTTTCACGATGTTTGCCCCGAAGGGGCTGGGGCTGCTCGCAACGACGGCTCAACCGAATATTTACTTCGAGTATTGTTTTGTTTTTATGCTCTTCCTTAGCGCAGGCTGCTTATCGGCTTGATCTGTCTCCGGGCGTTACCGAAGTCAGCCGAAAAATTTATACCTTACATCATATGGTCCTTTGGATTTGCATCGCGATTGGTATCGTGGTCTTCAGTGTGATGTTTTATGCACTCGTCAAGCACAGAAAAAAAGCGGGGGCCCGTGCCGCAGAATTCCATGAAAACATCTGGGTAGAGATTGGCTGGATGGTTGTACCGTTACTTATTTTAGTGGCCTTGGCTATCCCAGCCACTAAAACTCTACTTTTTATGCATGATACGGAGGAGTCGGAGCTTTCCGTTAAAATAACAGGGTATCAATGGAAATGGAAATACGATTACATGGGGGATAACTTTGGTTTTTTCAGTGAACTTTCAACCCCGCAAGAAGCCATTCAAGGGAAAAAAGAAAAAGGCGAACATTATTTATTGGAAGTGAACCACCCACTTGTGCTTCCTGTTCATCAGAAAATTCGTCTGTTAGTTACTTCAAACGATGTCATCCATTCTTGGTGGGTTCCTGCATTTGGTGTAAAGCAAGATGCTATCCCAGGGTTTATCAATGAAGCGTGGATCAAAATAGAAAAGCCGGGTACCTACAGAGGGCAATGTGCAGAGCTGTGTGGACGAGGCCATGCCTTTATGCCAATTGTGGTGGTCGCCAAAACAGCAACAGATTATCAAAAATGGTTATCAGAACAAAAGCTGGCGTCACTCACTATAGACTTGTCATCTAGAACGCTTGAATGGTTACAACGAGAAGGAAAAGCGATTTACGAGAAAAATTGTATGACTTGCCATCAAGGGACCGGCGAGGGCGTGCCGGGTGCTTTCCCTGCTTTAAAGGGAGGGCGTGTTGCGACAGGGCCTATCAAACAACACATCCAAACTGTTCTTTGGGGTGTAGAAGGAACAGCAATGCAAGCATTTAAAGAGCAACTCAATGACGTGGAACTTGCAGCTGTTATTACCTACGAAAGAAACGCATGGGGAAACGATGTGCGCGTTCAACATAATAAAACAGAGCCACTCGTTCAACCTGCTGATATTCAATCATACTTAAAAAAACAGTGAACGATACGACCCTACACATGCGCACAGGAGAGCGTCCAAAAGGTGTGATCCGTTGGATCACCACCACCAATCACAAGGACATTGGAACGCTCTATCTCGTTCTTGCTTTTATCTTATTTTTTGTGGGTGGGTCGATGGCGCTTGTTATTCGAACAGAGCTTTTTGCCCCTGGACTTCAATGGGTAGATCCTGATTTTTTTAACCAAATGAGCACTTTGCATGGGCTCATCATGATTTTTGGTTTTTTGATGCCTTCGTTTGTGGGGCTTGCCAATTGGCAAATTCCAATGATGATAGGGGCACCTGATATGGCGCTCCCTCGCATGAACAACTTGAGTTTCTGGATTCTGCCTTTTGCATTTTTATTACTGGCCAGCACTCTTTTTATAGAAGGGCCCGCCCCAAACTTTGGGTGGACCCTTTATCCTCCTCTTTCCACGACTTATGGTCCAGACAGCACTGATTTTTTGATTTTTTCTATCCACTTGATGGGCATTTCTTCCATCATGGGGGCTATTAACATCATCGCAACTATCTTAAATTTGCGTGCACCTGGAATGTCTCTCATAAAAATGCCGATTTTTGTGTGGACATGGCTTATCACAGCCTTTCTGCTGATTGCTGTGATGCCTGTATTGGCAGGATCGGTTACGATGATGTTGATGGACCGGCATTTTGGAACCAGTTTCTTTAACGCAGGTGGGGGTGGAGATCCAGTTCTATTTCAGCATCTGTTTTGGTTTTTTGGGCATCCTGAAGTTTACATTCTGATCTTGCCTGCCTTTGGGGTCATTTCTGAAATTTTACCGACTTTCAGTCGTAAGAAGTTGTTTGGAAGAACCTCGATGATTTATGCGGTGGGCTGTATTGCGCTTTTATCCTTTCTTGTGTGGGCGCATCACATGTTCACTGTTGGGATGCCTGTGGCAGGCGAACTTTTTTTTATGTATACCACAATGCTTATTGCGGTTCCAACCGGCGTAAAAGTATTTAACTGGGTGGCAACTTTGTACCGCGGCTCTATTACCTTTGAACCTCCGATGTTATTTGCTTTAGCCTTTATTCTGCTTTTCACGATAGGAGGGTTTTCGGGATTGATGTTGGCAATGGTTCCCGCTGACTTTCAATACCATGATACCTATTTTGTAGTGGCACATTTTCATTATGTTCTAGTTCCGGGCGCTGTATTTGCTCTATTTGCTGCTATTTATTATTGGCTTCCTAAATGGACAGGGCGGCTGTATAACATGCATATCGCTCGATGGCATTTTTGGCTTTCCTTTCTTGCAGTGAATTTGCTTTTTTTCCCCATGCACTTTTTAGGTCTTGCCGGTATGCCGAGGCGTATTGCAGACTATGCTCTCCAATTTGCTGAATTTAACCGCATGGCAAGCATAGGGGGGTTTACATTTGGTATCGCCCAACTGTTGTTTATAGTTGTTGTTATACAATGCATTTTGAGGGGGCCACGCACTACGTCACGCGTGTGGGAAGGTTCTCACGGTTTAGAATGGACTCTCCCTTCGCCCGCGCCCTATCATAGTTTTGCGATCCCTCCTAAAATAGAGTAAACATTTCCCATGTTCAAGCGCACAGGGCATTCCTCTAAAAAAACGATTTTTTGGCTTGTTTTTGCTGTCTGTGCCATGTTCGCCTTTAGTTTTGCGCTCGTTCCATTTTACCGGATATTCTGTGAAATCACCGGATTAAACGGTAAGGTGTTTGAAAGTAAGTTTTCAAACATGTTGGGGGAAAAAGACGTGTCTCGTCGAATCAAAGTACAATTTCTAACCACTTTAAATGGGGAGATGCCTTGGGAATTTAAACCGCATCAATCCTCTATTGCTGTCGTTCCAGGAGAGGTTACCCGAGTTTTATTTTCCGCAAAGAACTTGACGGAAAATCCTATGGTGGCGCAAGCCGTTCCAAGCATTTCACCCGGGCTTGCTGCACAATATTTTAAAAAACTAGAATGTTTCTGCTTTAGACAACAAAAACTAAAAGGAGGGGAATTGATTGAAATGCCCGTGGTATTTCAGCTAGATCCCGCTTTGCCAGCAGAGTATCCATCTATTACTCTGGCTTATACCTTGTTTGATATAACCCCAAAACCTGCCGCGAAAAAATAGTTTATGCATGCCGTTAAAAATACTTATTATGTTCCTTCTGCTAGCTACTGGCCTATCATGGGTTCGATTGGTCTTGTCATGGCTGCGACTGGAGCAGTCACCGCCCTCCACAACCACAACAGTCAGTATGGTTTCTATTTGCTCTTATTGGGCTTTACGATGCTCGTTGCAATGTTGTTTGGATGGTTCCGTAGTGTGATCTGTGAGGACGCTGCAGAGCTATACAGCAGACAAGTTGAACAGTCTTTCCGGTGGGGAATGGCTTGGTTTATCTTTTCTGAAGTAGCGTTTTTTGGGGCTTTTTTCGGTGTGCTCTTTTATGCTAGAAATTATTCAGTACCTTGGCTCGCGGGCAGTGGGGATGGTGTCATGACTCATCATTTACTCTGGCCAGAATTCCAAGGGGTATGGCCTCTCGTTGAAAATCCAGATCCAACAAAGTTTCAGAATCCTAAATGGTACATGGGTGCCTGGGGAGTCCCTGCCATAAACACGCTTATTTTGCTTTCATCCGCTGTGACCGTCACATGGGCACACTGGGGCGTTTTACAGGCACGCCGTTTACAAATTATTCTGGGGTTAGCGGCAACTGTGCTTCTAGGGTCCTTGTTTCTTTATTTTCAAGCCTATGAATATATCCATGCCTATCAGGAACTGGAACTTAAAATAAGTTCTGGCATTTATGGCACAATATTTTTTACGTTGACGGGGTTTCATGGCCTGCATGTTGCTATGGGCACCCTCATGCTGACAGTGATAGGGTTTCGTTCCCTCAAAGGACACTTTTCACCGGATAATCATTTTGCTTTTGAAGCGACTGCTTGGTACTGGCACTTTGTGGATGTTGTGTGGCTTTGTTTGTTTGTGTTTGTGTATTGCTTATAAAACTAGGGTGTAAAAGCCCCATAAAAAAAGGCAAGTACCAGAATTGCAAATAAAAGCAAGGAAAGCGCTATTCTAATGGCTAATGCCTTTACAGTTCTATTGCTTCTATCTTTGCCCTTAACCAAAAAAACAAGAGCACTCGCGAGCGAACCTAAGATAAGAATTAAGAAAACAATGATTAGAATACGAAGCATATTTTATTTTATTCGTAACTGCTCGCTAAAATTATGCGTCGATTCCTCACCCCTTTCTTCCTGATCAGTAGCATCGGTTTGTTCATCGCACTTGGCTTTTGGCAATGCGACCGTGCAAAACAAGCAACAAGAAGAACAATGCTCTATCAGGAAAACCACAAGAAGATCCAAGAACTATCGACGACAAAAACACTGCCCTCACGAGATTTCCTGCATGTAAAAGCCCGTGGTTTTTTTGACACAAAACACACTATACTACTGGATAATCAAATCTACCAACACAGGATTGGATATTACGTTTTTACACCGTTTATCCCTGAGAACGGTCCTTCTATTTTGGTTAACCGCGGCTTTCTTGCAACCGATTCTAAAACTCGAAGGCATTTGCCTGACATTCCCGCACCTCCAGAAGAAGTTCAGATACTAACAGGAACACTCATCACGCCACATAAGCCATTCCTCCTAAAAGATATCCCGCTCACAGAAAGCTCACCCATTCTCATCCAGGGGGTAGAACTTCAAAAACTGGAAAAACGACTGGGTTATCCACTCGATAGCACTGTATTATGGCTCGATCATTCTTCTCGTCCATATCAAGACGATCTAATTCGGGACTGGCATTTTAAAATGAACCAGAATGAACATCGGCACAAGGCTTATGCACTACAATGGTTTCTACTCGCTGCTGTACTCAGCCTGCTTGCTCTGAAGGTTGTAATTCAAAACAGGTAACTACTCACACCCTTGCAGAATAAATTTTACATAGGGGCGAGCAGTTATCAAAATAGGTGGTCTAACCATAATGCCAAAAACAGGAGCATCAAATAGAAAATGGAGTAAATAAAAGTTCTAAAAGCCCATTTGCTATTCTGATCACTCAGCTTTAAAACAAAACTAAAATATAAAAAAATAGTATTCAGAATTCCAGCACAAGCCAAATAAAGCAAACCGCTCATTCCCGTTATAAATGGCAATACACTACAGATTGCCAATAGAAAGACATATAAGACAATAAAAAGTTTAGTGAAGGGCACTCCATGCGTCACTGGCAGCATTGGAATACCAGTGGCCACATAGTCGGCTTGTTGATAAAGCGCAAGCGACCAAAAATGTGGCGGCGTCCAAGCAAATATGATAGCCATTAACAGCAAAGCCTCAGGCTCCACTTGGCCTGACACCGCGGTGCAGCCCAGCAAAGGAGGGGTCGCTCCCGCAAGCCCCCCCAACACAATATTGTGTGGTGTAGAAGGTTTTAGAACTTTAGTGTAAATAAAAGCGTAACCGAGCCAAGATCCCAAAGCGAGAAAAGCAGTTAAAGGGTTGACCAAAAAGACTAAAATCAGAAATCCGCCCCCTCCCAAAATACCTGAAAAAAAAAGCGCTTGTTTTACTGACAGCTCACCCATGGGCAATGGTCTTTTTCGAGTGCGCCGCATTTTGAGATCTAATGACTTTTCAAAGACGTGGTTCAAGGTTGCGGAGGAGCCTGCAACGAGAGCTATTCCTATAAGCGCCGAGATAATAAAAACAATAGAGCGGGGCGGATGAAGCGCGGCGAGTTCCATTCCTACAAAAGCCGTCAATAGCATTAACGCAACGACTCTGGGTTTACACAAAATATAATACGCTTTCCAAAGTCTTAGCATAAAAGCACAAGATTAAAATGAAGATCTGGGGTTAACTCGGCTAAGAAAATAACAGATGCGGACTAACACCAACGCAAGAAAGGCTGCTGTACCCGTGTGAAGGAGTGAAATAGGAACAGCAAGATGCGACAAGATATTCGCTATACCTAATAAAGCTTGCAGGATGACCAATCTCCCTAAAAATTTCCCCCACTTTTTCCAAAATGGGTTTCGAACGAAAACAAACAATCCTACGGCAAGTCCTCCAATTACGCCTAAACTGAGCAATCCACCCAACCGATGCATGAAATGAATCGTCACCCGTTTTGCATTCGAGAAATCGGCTTCATCATGAGCGAGATCAAGTCCTTGCAATAGATCAAACGCCTCCCTAAACGAAAGTGTTGGCCACCACTTCCCCTGACATAAAGGAAAGTCAAGACAAGCCAGCGAAGCATATTGCAGAGACATCCAGATGCCCAAACTGATTTGAATAAACAAAAGAGCAAGTGCCAAAAACGCCCAAGGCTTCCACAGTTTTGTCGAAATCGATCCGTGTGGAAGGTCTGGCTCTCGCCAACTGGCAACCAAAAAGCCTAACAAAACAAAAATGCTGATCCCGCCTAAGCCATGCGCTAAAACTACAATAGGCCGGAGTGAAAGCGTAACTGTCCACATCCCAAGTGCCGCCTGGCATAACAACAAAAAAGATACTATCAAGGTCAAATACCATGCCATGCGATAGCGCTTACGCTGATAAAAATTCATCCCTAAGAGTAAAAAAATGAATCCCCCTAAAAGGAGCACGCTATAACGATGAATCATCTCAATCCAAGCTTTTTCAACATTGAATGATTGCGTTTTTGCAACCTCCTCACTGGGAACAAAAGCCCCATAACAGAGAGGCCAATCTGGACATCCCAAGCCTGCATCTGACAGGCGTGTATAAGCGCCCAGCAAAAGCACACTAAGCGCAAGACAAACGCTCCATTGCGTTAAGCGGATCGAAATTTTGTGTAAATACATCGTAACTGCTCGCTCCCTGTAAAATAAATTTTAAAAATCTGCAATCCCTCGACTCAAATGGTGGGGCGGGTGGTTTGCTGTGTGTTTTCCGCTGCCTGTGCGAGCGTCCCCGAGCGACGGTGATTTTTCAGGTAAAAATGCAGGATGCCGAATGTGTGCGGCCTGAAAAATTCTAGGAGCGCAGGGGACAAATGCGAGCAGCAGGCAGCGGAAAATACACAGTGAACCACCCATCAGTGAGGGATTACAGATTTTTAAAATTTATTTTTCAAGGGTGTGAGCAGTTATATCTTTCCAATATTCCCGCTTCAAAAAATAAGCCCATAACACGAGCCCTAGCAAAGATATCACCACCCACACCCCAACTTTTCTTCGCGTCAATTGCACCGGCTCCCCCATATAAACCAAAAAATTGACGAGATCAGCCACCTGTTTATCGTACTCTGGGGTAGAGAGTTTACCTGGCTCTTTCAGTTCCAGTTTCTCTATCTGCTTTTTTTGCACATCTTTATAAACAGGAATTTGCACGCCCTGGAGTTCCCCCAAAACGTTAGGCATGGCCACATTTGGGACAAGCGCATTATTGGCTCCCGATGACTTTGTTTCATCCTTATAAAAAGATCTCAGGTAGGTATATAACCAATCCGCACCGTATTTCCGAGCGATTAAAGAAAGATCAGGTGGGGTAACGCCAGCAAACATTTTTTTAGCGTCTTCAGCAGACAGAGAAGAGAGCAGGGTATCTTCTATATTATTTGTATACAGCATGAGATTTTCTTTCACTAAATGTGACAATACCTTCCCGCGGCTGTCCACAATGCCAATGTCTTCTGCCAGGCTCCGAAATCGCACAAATTTGGCAGAATGGCATCCCTGACAATAATTGACGAATAGCTGAGCGCCTCTTTGCAAAGAGGAGTTATCCCTTAAATTAATTCTTGCTTCATCAATCGGCCAGTCACTCTTCCCTAGCGCTTCAAAAGCAAACGCGCCTATACATAAAAATAAAAAGGCCATTCTCATTTAAACGTCACTCGCTCTGGAATAGGCTTAGTTTTCTCCTTTCTGGTATAAAACGGCATCGAGAGGAAAAAGAAAAAATAGTTCACGGTAAAAATCCGAGCAAGCAACGTTCGGTTTGGATCAGCAGGGAGGCCGCCTAGAACTCCTAATCCTATAAAACTCACTGCAAATGCGAATAGCGCCCACTTAAAGGTAGGACTTCGATATCGAACAGAACGCACTAAACATTTGTCTAGCCAGGGTAGAATAAACAAAATAGCTATCGCACCGGCCATAACCAATACACCGAGAAACTTATCTGGAACAGCCCTCAACATGGCATAAAACGGCGTGAAATACCAAACGGGTGCAATGTGTTCCGGGGTCACTAAATGGTTGGCTGGATCAAAGTTAACGTGTTCCAGAAAATATCCCCAGAAATCTGGGAAAAAAAACACTATCAAGGAGAAAAGAGTCAAAAAAACCATCAAGCCAAACCAATCCTTTACTGTGTAATAGGGATGGAAAGGGAGCCCATCTAGAGGCTTGCCAGAATGATCAAGATGTTTTTTGATTTCAATGCCGTCTGGGTTGTTTGAGCCCACCGAATGTAAGGCCATAATGTGAAGCACTACTGCGCCCAATAAAACAAGTGGGATGGCGATGACGTGTAAAGAAAAGAAGCGGTTGAGCGTGACGCCGGAAACGTTATAATCGCCACGGATCCATAAAACCAGATCTTCTCCAATGCCTGGAATGGCGCCCAATAAAGAGGTAATGACTTGTGCCCCCCAATATGACATCTGCCCCCAGGGCAATAAATAACCAAAAAATGCTTCCGCCATCAGCAACACATAAATACCCATTCCAATCAACCATACCAATTCACGTGGCGTTTTATAAGAGCCGTAGAGTAAACTGCGGAACATATGAAGATACACCACCACAAAAAAAAGGGAGGCACCTACCACATGCCAATAACGGATAAACCATCCCCATTCTACATTTCGCATGATATGTTCCACTGAAGAGAAAGCCTCTTCTTCAGTGGGCACATAATTCATGGTGAGCCAAATACCCGTCACAATCTGGCTGACCAAAACGAATAAGGCTAAAGATCCAAAGTAATACCAGATATTAAAATTCTTTGGTGCATAATATTCCGCAAGATGTTCATTCCATAACTTTGTTAGTGGAAATCGAGCATTGATCCAATTTAAGAGTTTCACCATGCGTTAGGTTTTCCACTCACTTAAATCATCTTCACTCGTCATCCCAATCAAGAGAGTGGTGTCATTTAAAAAAGCATAAGGGGGAACTTGCAAGTTCGTGGGCGCGGGTACACCCTTCAAAACCCTTCCGGCCATGTCAAAGATGGACCCATGACAAGGACAAAAAAAGCCTCCTTGCCACGTGGCATTGACACTCCCTAATTCTGGTCTATATTTTGGGGAACACCCCAAGTGAGTACAAATACCAATTAATACGAGAATTTCAGGCCTAATGGAACGATAGGAATTTTTGACATAAGAGGGTTGATCACTTTTATCTGAGTTGGGATCTCTTAAGAATTCATTGGCTGTGAGCAAACGCTCAATCTCCTCTTGGGTTCTTCGGATAATCCATACCGGTTTTCGTCTCCACTCTACAATCTTCTGTTCCCCCACTTGTAAATTACCAATATCCACAAGAACAGGTGCCCCCATTGCAACGGTCGCCGCACTCGGATTCCAAGATTTTAAAAATGGAACCGACGCCGCAGCCGCACACATACCCGATGCGGTTGCTGTGGCAATAGCTAAAAAATTGCGCCTTTCTTTATTAATATTTTCTTCACTCATCATAAACCCCACCCCAGAATACGTGTACTGGTTAATTGAACCAACAAGGATATCTAAAAATTTAGAATTTTACAAAAAATGGTAAATAATAGGCACTTTCTAACTACTCAGCACCTTCTCAGACTCGAGGCTGGGAAAATATTTTTGCGAATACTCAGAGGGGGTACGGCGGTGAGCGTAGGGCGCCCAAAAGAGCAGTTATTCCTTGACGGACCTTTAAGGTATTGCTGGGGGATAGATACATCCACTTTGGTATAAAGTGAAATATAATGTACCTTTGACTCCAGGAAACCATTGATGTTTTATCCTATCGATATTGTTAGTTTTTAGCACTACATGCCCAGCTTTGGTAGGAACAGGATAAGGGCCAAAATCGACAAACGTTTCGTTTTTCACGTAGCTATATTTTTCTTTGTGTTCTATCGGTTTACCCTTCGGGCCTTCACGAAGTCTATTTCCTCCTTTCACATCATACCAACTCATTGTGATACTAATGTCATCGTAAGGGCTGTACTCTCCAACTTCTGTGGTTCTCGGTAAAGATACTTTACCCAATAAGTAATTTTGTGTGTCTTCCCGGCAAGACTGGATATAGGAAGCGTTGATAGGGTAATGGTATAAACGTTCTTTCTTAAAATTCTGCGAGTCTACAACCAAGTTAGGCAACGCTCTCTGATATGAAATGTTTTTAAAGAAAATGTTTGAATGTTCTTCCCTGTTCTGGGCACCTGGTGTGTCCACCTGATATTTCTTTCCGCCTATGTTTACATCATACTCTGCTGCCAGAGTAAATGAGAAAGTAGCGCATAAAAAGCCTATCACTCTCATAATCTTTTGCATGCCCCTATCCTCCGTTTAATGATGTTTCTTTATGTGCCTTAACAACATATAGGACACGCTACGCCTTTTGTCAAAAACAGCCCTCAAATTATGGGGCCTAGAGTCCCGCTCCCGCGGTCAAGCCGCTGGAACGGGACGAGGTTTTAATTGGGGTTTTCGAAGAACCCATTTTTTTTGAGCTGTGTCAGCTCTTTTTCGAGCTGACACAAAGCCTTTTCGTGAGCTTCGGCTAGCTCATCCATGAGCCCCTTCAGGCACAAGAGGCTCTGACAGAGGGCATCCACTCGTTTTTCGAGTTGATGAACCCTCCACTCCTGGCCGATGACAACGGCCATGACGACCCCCATTGTAAAAAGAATAAAAAAGCCACTCCCAGAAGAGGAGTTGCCTACAGCAGGTACCATTAACGCGATAGCGATGCAGAAGGCTTTCATAAGCCCTCCTTTCTTTGAAGAATGTGAATTCAACCACGGGAACCTACGCCGGCTCCGTGGCTAAATTTGGTTCGGAGAGGAAAATACATGGATTATGAACATTTTTTAGGCAGGGGGCAAAACATTTATCTTTTAGCCTCTAATCTATGGAAAAAGGCCGATCGCGTCTAAACCTAAACGCTCTTCTAAATTAAACATAATGTTCATATTTTGAACCGCTTGGCCCGCAGCGCCTTTTACAAGGTTATCAATCACGGACAACACGACCACTTTTTGTCCCCCATGAGGCCTGTGCACTGCAATATGACAATGATTGCTTCCTCGCACCTGTCGCGTTTCAGGGTGACTGCCGATTGGCAACACCTCCACAAAAGGCTCCTCTCTATACCGTTCTTCATAGAGCGTTTGTAGGGTGTCTGTATCCGCTGTCAACTCGGCATATAAAGTAGCGTGAATACCGCGATTCATAGGAACAACATGTGGAACGAAAGTTAAGTCGACATTTCGTTTCGCTATCTGGGTAAGCGCTTGATGGATTTCAGGCCAATGCCTATGCCCAGAAGCCGCATAAGCTTTGAAATTATCGTTTGCCTCACAGAATAATGCGCTTGAGGTAGCTTGCCTTCCTGCACCACTTAACCCGGATTTAGCATCTGCAACCAAAAAATCAGGATCAATCCATCCTTGCTCAAGCAAAGGAAGAAACCCCAAAATAATCGCAGTAGGATAGCATCCCGGGTTCGCAACTAAATCGGCTTCAGCAATGCGACTTCGATTGATTTCCGGCAACCCATAAATGGCATCTCCCAGTATTTCCGGACAAGCATGGGGCATTCCATAATAAGAACCCCATACGTTGGGATCTTTTAATCGAAAATCTGCCGATAAATCGATACACCTCACTTCCGCCTTTAAGAGTTCTGGTACAGTTTGCATGGCGACCCCCAGATTCGTCGCAAAAAAAACGACATCGCATGGAGCCAGATGCGCGGTATCAAGCTCTTGAAGACTATGGCTCACCTTTCCACGAAGGTAGGGATAGAGTTCCTCTAACCGTTTACCGCTTTGACTCTGTGAAACCAAAACTTCTAAAGAAACTTCTGGGTGATGCGCTAACAACCGCACCAGCTCTAACCCTGTGTACCCTGTTGCCCCTACTATGCCTGCTTTTATCATAAGTTTTTATTTTGACACGGATGATGGGTATCGTTATGGTATACCAACTTGTGGGAATGGGAAATGTGTAGTCTCTTACAAGATAAATTTCAACCCCACTTGAATTTTCTCTTGCTTTTTTTCCAGGCTGGTGGAAAATTTATATTCTATGGAACGATACATTGCTCCACTGGTAGAAGAATTTTCTCGTGAGAAATTTGTTCTCCTTTCAGGCCCAAGACAAGTTGGGAAAACGACATTAGCTAAAAAGTGGTTGGAGGCGGAAAAAGGTTCTTATGTGAATTGGGATGATGCGTCTGACCGAAAATTGATTTTAGAACAAACCTTTTTAAGTCAGACCGAAGGGAAAGCCTCTTCAGCTTTTGTTTTCGATGAACTGCACAAGTATGCTCGTTGGAAGTCGTGGTTAAAAGGACTCTATGACAAACATGCCCATCATTTAAAAGTGGTTGTCACCGGTAGTGCTAAACTCGACGTGTATAAACGACATGGCGATAGTCTTTTTGGACGATATGAATCTTTGAGATTACATCCTCTTTCCATTGGAGAGTTATCCCACGGAAAATTGGTTCCTCCGCCAACAGATTGGCTTCACTTAGGGGAAAAATCGGTACCCTTCACACTTTGGGAGCAATTGAAAAATCGAGGTGGTTTCCCAGAACCCTTTTACAAGGATAATGCTCTTCAGCATAGACGCTGGTCACTTCGAAGGCGAGAGTTGTTGATACAGCAAGATTTAAGAGATATTTCTGAAATTAAAACGCTATCCCTTGTTGAGCATTTAACTTTATTGCTGCCTTCTCGAATAGCCTCTCCTCTCTCATTAAATAGTTTGAGAGAAGAACTTCAAGTCGCTTTTGACACTCTTAAATCTTGGCTTTTGGTTTTAGAAAAGCTTTACTGGTGTTATCGTATTTCACCTTATTCAAAAAACATTTCAAGGAGTTTAAGAAAAGAACAAAAACTTTATTTTTGGGACTGGTCTGGCGTGCCTGAAGCACCCGCTCGCTTTGAGAACATGGTTGCTAGCCACTTATTAAAAGCGGTACAAGCTTGGACAGATGTAGGGTATGGAGAATTTAATCTTCACTACTTCCGTGATTTAGAAAAAAGAGAGGTTGATTTTGTGATAACGCAAAATCGAATTCCTGTTGTACTCATTGAATGTAAAGTAAACAGTCAATCTTTATCTCCCGAACTTCATTACTTGAATGCACATCTCAAAAAAGAGAATAGACATGATCTTCCTATGATTCAACTCGTAGATGAACAAAATGTTGATTTCGTCCACAGAAACAGTCGCATAGTCACTGCTGCTAACTATCTTGCCACATTGGTATAAACAGGGGTTGTTTGATGGTAGCTTTGGATTTTGAAATGTTACGGTTGTTGCCCGTGGATTCGTGGAAGCGTCCTTCGGACCGGCTAAGCCATTTAGGACGTGAGGATAAACACTTATAGGAGAGAGAGACTATGCTGTGGATAAAAGCGTTTCATGTTATCGCTATGGTGGCGTGGATGAGTGGCCTTTTTTATTTACCACGCCTCTTTGTGTACCATGCGGACACACAAGATAAAATTGGGCAAGAACGTTTTAAAATCATGGAACATAGGCTGTACTTCTGGATCACAACGCCTGCCCTATTGCTTACTTTTATCTTTGGCGTGTGGCTGCTATGGAGCTATGCGTGGCAACTTGGGAGTGGAAACTTCTGGTTGCATGGAAAACTTCTTCTGGTGGTAGGGCTTTTGATTTACCACATTCTCTGTGGACAATTCCTGAAGAAATTTGCCGGCAACCAAAATACCTTAAGCTCAAAATTTTATCGCTGGTTTAATGAAGTCCCAACGGTATTGCTGATAGGAATTGTTATTCTGACAGTTGTAAAACCTTTTTAGGTTACGGCCCCGGTGGCGCAATAGGATAGCGCAATCCCCTCCTAAGGGATAGGTCAGAGGTTCGAATCCTCTCCGGGGCGCCATCCCTGGAC
>JACQPQ010000020.1 GCA_016207405.1 Gammaproteobacteria bacterium
CCCCTTACCCCTTACCCCTTATCCTCTCCGCAATCTTCCGCACCGCTTCCAGCTCACTGCACTGATCATGTCTCATCAACTCTGCCCGCTCGGCTTTCTCATGCTTTTCCGTCATCGCGAGCGCAAGCGCCATAGGAGGTGGAACGTTACGAAAAAGCGCTTGTATGCTATCTGACAATACAACACCTTCCACAAACTTACCCGGCTCTTTACGAGCAGAAAGTAAAGCACGTCTTTGCTCTTCCGTGAGTTGCTTAAACCGAGCAATGTGTTCGACCTCTTCTTTAGGCATCACCAAACATAACCACCACTCCATCATATTCAGCATGCGCTTTGAAGCATTCGGGAAATCTTCTAAATTCTGAGTCGCAATCCAAAACCAGGCGCCGAGCTTTCGCCACATCTTGGTAATTTTGACGACATAAGGCGCAAGAAGCGGATTGGTCGTAATAATGTGTCCTTCGTCGGTCAGAACAATCGTTGGCCGTTCATCGCGTTGATGCGCTTCAACTAAATGATTGATATGGCTCATCATTCCAATGAACGCCACCGTAAGCTGATCTTCATAACCCTCCCTCGCTAAAATTCCCATATCCAGAATCGTCACATCTACATCGGGCCATGGCTTCCCAGGGCTATTAAAAAAGTGTCCGGCTAATCCTCCACAAAAAAGTTCCATCCCATCGGCCATTTCTGTGAGACGTTCACGCTTATTAACGGGTAAAAGGGGATCGACGCCTATCTTCCGAAAGGCCGCAACAAGATCAGAAGTTAGCACACATGACTTTTGTGCTTGGCGAACGGTTTCAGCCGCAAGCACAATGGCTTGTCGAATCAGCATGCGATCAGAACGACTCATTTTCTCATTCTCTTTAGTCTCCCCCCCTGTGATCATAATGCGAGCGACGATCTCGAGTTCCCCTAGTACATCACGATTTTCATCTTCATCTCCCCCTTCATCCACTACATCGGGAACTCCTTCCCCTACTTCAAGCATGGGTCGTTTATCACATAATAAAAGAGCGTCCGCAAAAGGCGACAAGCTCACTTCTATACTCGGCTGAAGAGAAACCTGATGAACCGTAATATCGTGTTCTTTGAAATACTGCCCCAATAACCCAAACGAATTACCCGCTTCAATGACAAACAGGCGCGGGCGATGAACCGCCATGATCTGCATCATGAGATACACCATGAGAGCAGACTTCCCTGCCCCCGTAGGACCTAAAATTAACGTATGCGCATTTTTTTTGCGGTCAGACGCATGGAGTGGATCAAAGGTCAACAACTCACCCCCGCGATTAAAAAAAACAAGGCCCGGATGGCCCGTTCCTGTGGAACGCCCATAAAAAGGAAGCAAGTTCGCAAGATGTTTGCTAAACACAAATCGGGAACGGCGAGTCACTTTGTCATGCAGAACGTCATAACACATCGGCAAATTACGAATGTAGGAATCGAGAGCCAACAAATCTGCATTCTCATAAATGGGCTGTAACCCATTGGCTATCAACTGCGCATAAATCTGATTACACAGCGTCTTTAAACCCTCTTCCGTTTTTTCCTTGAGATAAATGGCAATATGCGTCGGAACTATCTTATTCCCTCTAGCGATTTGCATTGTCGCTTCATCCGCAGAATCTCTCGCTAAAACGGATTCAGCAGAATCTCCAACCGCACCGCTTTTCACAAGAGCAATATGGTTACGAATGGTGTACTGCGGCTTTATGATAAAAGTGATGGCAAGCACCGTCTCAGAAGGAAACCGATCAAACAAAGCCACCATTTTATCCCCCACAGTTCTTTCTGCAGAAAAATGACCAATTTCTGGAGCCTTTCGTAAGCTCTGAATAGAAATCACCCGGTGAGGAATACAATCAAACCACCAAATTCCTGTCTTGTGATCTGAGTGAGGTAATCCAAACATGAGCGATTCGGTAAAATCCGACCCATAGGGAAGATTTTCGTCTCCCGGATAAGGCGCGATTTCCAAAAACCGGTCGACATCCCCATCCGTGATAGAAGGCCGCGGATTAAACCATCGAAACATCCACTCATAAAACGCTTCTCCCCCTACCCGTTTCATCTGAATTCCACTCGTCAAAAAAGCAGTAACGACTTGAGCGACCGTCTCATTTAAATTCTGTACGGGTGTTCGCCCCAAATCTTTAAGATGTTTTAAGGCACGCTCGTTTAATCGACGGGTGATCACACACCGTACTTTTCGCTCTTTACCTTGCCATGCACCCCCCGTTACCGATTCATCGATAAAAAGCCCACCCGCTTTCGTCGCTTGTTGTAAATGTTCGCGACACATTTTTAAATAGTGCTGGGTATAGACGGTATTTCGCACTGATGGGTTGATATAACCTTCCAGCTCGTTCTCAAAATTCTTAAAACTGGGAATGTCTTGAAGATAAAACTGAACCACCCAGGGCGCTTCCTCTTCTTCAGGGATGGCTTCTGTGAGAACACCTTGAAGGCCATCGCGTAAGGTTTCCATAAAACGGAGGTTTCGTGTCTCACACCCTATTGGAGAAAGCTCCAAAAGAGCGCCTACACTAACGCCATCTTCGAGTTGAAAGGCCGCCGCTTCTGGCAAATACTCCATCCAAGGCAGTAAATTGGTAAAAGAAGCCGGCTTCTCATACATGCGGCGTATGCGCGAACGTGTGGCCGGCTTGTCGGTACTCCGGCGGGTGAATCGAGAACGCTTTTCGTCTCGAGGAGATTTTTTAAACAGCATTATTTTTGACTTATCTTAATTGTCGAATTCTGCGCTGACGCTTGAATCCGACCTACATGTCTAAGCGAAGTCCACCCTACTCCACTTCTCCCGGAAGGGCGTAATGTTCCTCCTCATACATGGAAAAGGCCGTTGAATAACCTGGAACCGGGTACTTTCCTTCTCCAGCTAGGTGCGGAAATACATACATCACCAAAACTGGATTGGGTAGCTTGGGAAATAGCTGCTCTATCTCACGATCCGCATCCCGCGTATACCCTTCTAAATCTCTATCCCCCATTTCTGAAGGACGGCTAATTCTCTCGCGTGCAGAATCTACATCGCCTTTCTTCCAGGCGGATTGCTTTTGATGCTCATTGTAAATATCGAGCATCGTCTTATCTGACTTAGGAATGAGCGTGCTTTTTTGTGCACACCCCCCCAAAACAAAACTAATCAAGACGCTTAAGAGAAGCAGTCGATGAAACGTCACCATGGAATACTTTCCTCCCACTTGGATTAAAATCAATTGGAATTTCTTCTTGAATATGAATCGCCACTTTTTCAGCTGGCGGCACATACACGGCATCAAACGTATTAGAAAGACGGCCTTCTAAATATTCCTTAAACTCTCGGCTCGCATCCGCTGCCATCGAAGCCGCAGCTAGCCGGCTTGGATCTTTCACGTTTTTTGCCGTCCCACCAAACAGTCCGATCCGCTCATCCACTGCCGAGCGCGCAAAACTCTCTGCAATACCTTCCCCTGCAGCCGCAGCCACTCGTCCCGCCAAATAGGTCCCCACATTAGAAATGCGGTTCCCCGATATGCACGGAACACCGGCTGGATCCGAGAGATAGCCTAACGTTCCTTTATCCTTCACGGTATGAATGGTGCCATCTTCAAAGGTAAAGGTCATAGAATTAACATCCCCACGCACACAGGCTAATCCCCAATCGCCTTTTGTGTAACCACTCGCCACCATCCCAACAACGCCTGGAATTTTAATACCATTAGAAGCTAAGTTTTCTGCTCCAAACAGAACTTTAAATGGGAAAGGATCTGTGACCGTCTCCCCAATGGGAACTCGGCCAATCAACGCCGTCATCAGAGTGCTTTCAATGAGAGTCGCATTTGCCGGAATAGTGTGGACAGGAATAGTGGCCGCCGCCTCCGGTTTGCCCCCTATCGGTAAAGCCGCTTTCTGGATAAAGTCTGCAGCAGGAGAGATCAATCCCGCCTCCCCTCCACCTTTATCGCCGATTGGCATGGGAGCGCTTGACGGACCCCCTGCATAGCCCAACGGCAAAATCCACACGGTTTTAGTTCCTCTTTGGGCTTCTCCCGAAACAGGCACTTCTGTTTTTTCAGAACTTCCTGGCGCCGTTTGCTGCCATGCCTCGTCTAAGCGCCCCGCGATTTGGTCAATTAAGTTATCGGATTTTTCATTCTGCTCGACTACTTTTGTATTTCTTTCCTCTTCTTGAAAACGAAGAGTTTCTTTGAGTTCACTACTTTCCTTTTGCAAAGTCTTGTTCTCGATGGAAATGGCTTCCAGTTCATTTCTGAGAGATCGCATTTCCGCTGATAAGGTTCGAATGGTTTCAGAGGTTTCATCTAAATCCCCTGGGAGTGTAGGCACAGTCGGAACCTTATCTTCGAGCCCTGTCGGTTTATCGCGCATGGCATACTGGAACACAATCAAAAGAACCGCCGCGACTGCGCTAATTCCAAGCACTTTGAGTAAAGGTGAACTTTTTGCGGTTGACATGGTCATAGGGGTTCCTTTAAAAACGGCGCCATGGCGACTTCAAATGACTGTTCGGAAATTAAATACACACAAGTGGTATCCGCCTCTTTCCACATTGGCAGCAAACGCGCATGCTGAAACGTTGCCGCCAACCAGTCCCCTCTCAAGTTACGAGGATCTAATGTCACCGCCTCTTTTGTCATATTGCGCAGGCGAACCACAGAAATAGTCGCACCCCCTCCTCGCCAACTGATTAAAGGCAAAGCTTCTACTTTCCCCCCTCGGACTAAAGGAACGGACTCATTCGGAACAGGGACTCGGACCATGCCCGGTTTTTCTTGTAAAAGTCTTTTCGGCGCGTACATTTGTTCCGCCGCAAAACGCGTCAAGGCAACATAATCAAAAGATTTCTTCCCGGCTGCGTCACTTTCCGCCCCTAAAACAACAGGGTTTGAAGAAACAGTAGATACGATTTCAATAGGAACAACATCCCCTTCCGGTTTGGCCATTAAATCAAAAAGAAATATCTCTCCACTCGCTAAATTCATAACTTGAACGCGTTCGGTTTCAAACGGCTGCTTGGCTAACCAATAAACGGTATTGTCCAAAACTTGAGTTCTAAGAACTGTCTCATCCAAATGCTCTGGAACCCCCACTTTAACCTGCCCTGGTTTTGGAAAATGAACCAGGCGCTCAGAGCCCACGCGCAAAGTTAAAGCAACCGGTGTTTTATTCCAGTAAACAAGCTCTGCCTGAGAACGATGAGGGGCAGAAGACAGCGCTTCCGCTTCCGCCACAAAAGCCCCCCAAAACCCCACTATGATTAAGAACCCTACTCTCATCATTATTAACCCCTAACTCCTAACCCCTCTTCCTCCATCCGCTTCGGAGGCTCTTTAAACCCATCCAGCGCCAATCCCCAAGGATTTTTTTCTGGATCAACCTTGTATTGAACAACCTTTAAAACATACTGAACGCGAGTTTCTTTTACGGGAATATGATTTACTTCTTCCCGTACGTCATATTCCAATACCACCTCCCAACGCCCATCTCCTAAAATCTTTACCTTTTCTTCAGAAAATCCACCCCCCGGCAACTCCTCTACTCTTCTGGTGCGATTCCGGAGTTCACCTTGCTCAGAACGTAATTGGAGATCTTTTTGAATGTCAACTTGAAAATGGGAAGTCATAAAGTGCTTAAGGTTATAAATATTGCGAGCATAATCCTCTTGCCCATTGTCTCGCCATGTATTGAGCTGCTGAAAAATATAGTGGGCAAACACATAGATGACAGAAGTCGGCACGTCGCCTACATGAAACACGCCGCCTGTGCGCAAGTCCGGTGGGATATAAACGCGAATATCACGGGGAGCACTCTTCCACCCCCAAATCGCATAAAAAAGCAGCCCTCCTAGAAGGGCAATCACGATATAAAGGGCTCGAATGTGCGCCCTGGATTGGTGTATTTCTAAATAGTATCGTCCACTCATAACATTCGACCCAAGAACCACACCCCGCTTCGCCGAATAAAGGGCGAACGCTTCAAGTGAAGGTCCTCACAGATACAGGCGAGGAGATGCTGATAATACCCATCCGGCCTTCCTCGCTTAATTTTCTGAAAAAGGGTTGCCACAATAAAAACTGTCAACCCAATTCCGATGGCGGCTACAGAGAATCCCACCATGATAAATCCAAACAGACCACACACCAGAAGACTGGCAGGCAGCCAAAAAATGGCGGCCACCCATGCAAGCGTGACGAGTTCTTGTGAACTCATCCCCCTAAAAATAGGTGGCTGCTCATTCAGATGTTCGGCTAAAGTGTCGGGCTCTTTCATATACTATCGTTGTCGGATTCTGCGCTTACGCTTGAATCCGACCTACATACTTTTAGCCTTACTTTTAGCCTCCAGCCGCTGTCAGTTTGACTTCCCCTTGCGTGGTCAAAAATCCAATAAACGCGAGTAATCCAACAGCAACGATAACCAGTACGCCTAACTCTGCCCATTCCGCTTTATTGGTTCGACACTCATTGAACTTGGTCAAAGCCGCATAAGCAACCCAAACAAATCCGAGTCCAGAAACTGCAAATAAAATGGTGCGCCCTCCTTGCCCAAGATACGTTTTGAGGTTTCCCAACCACTCTAATGGGTTGGCTGGCACAGCGACAGCTTTTTCTACTGCCTTTTCCTCACCACCAACCACTAATACCGGATAAGTTAAACACCATGCGGATGCGCCATATGCCCATCGTTTTACCTGTAAAAAAGAAGCCGAAAGCTTCTTGACTAATTGTTTCATATCAATATCTCCGTTAAGAGTTTCATCCTCGAACCCATACCTTAAAAGACCGTGTAAATGAGGATAAATTTACACCGTCACCTCTAACGCATGCACGTTAGAAATTCGTTTCTACGTCTGCCACCAACCACTATCCAATAACATCCTTAGCCGCCTGCAGCAATAATGTAACAAACATCAACATGCCACATCCTACAACCACCAAAATGCCCAGTTCTGCCCACTCGGCTTTGTTTTTCCGGCATTCATCAAACTTAGATAAAGCCGCATAAGCAGTCCACGCAAAACACAACACCGAAAGAATCAATCCAAGCGTTAGCCCTGCCTCTTTGACATATATCACGATAAGACTTAACCAGGCCCCATTTTTTTGAGCTACCTGCCATGTTGGCAACTCAGCAAAAACTGCAGGGACTATACCAAAAAGAAGCCATATCCCAACGAATATTCTTTGCCACGCCGTTCGCATCATAGAAACTATCATAACGGCAGAGACTCACCTCGCGATATTCCTTTATCGACTTTCATTACAATTTATTACACGAAAGTTTGCACTACCCTGACCAATTTCCTACAACTATCGTAAATAATGACAAAACAACAATTCCTCGGATCACCCTCCACATCAAGTCATAAAAACTGATTTCCCCATTGGCAAAAGACTGATACTGAGAAAAAGACAACCAAGCCACCCAAAGAAATACGGCCGTTAAAATGATGGTACTAATGGCTACGCTTAAATCCTTCGGAAGAACACCTGCCCCCGCTTGAAAGGCTTTTGCCAAACATATTCTACGGGCATCATCAGCTAGCCCTGCCGCTGCACAGTTGAGCGTGTCTTCCGCCAACCATAAGAAAGGACGAATCATCGACGATAATCCCCCCGTAAAGGTTCAACTTGCCTCGGCTCAATGCGAGGATTGTTTAAATACTCCTCAATCCCATAGATCACTTTTTCAAAGTCCTGACTAAGCCACCCATATTCAAACTTTATTCGACTGGTCGGATCTCTTTGTTGCTCTGCCTCCCGAATCAAAGGCTCTATCGCTCGAAGTTCCTGGGCCAAACGAGCCAACGTTTCCCGTTCGCTCTCTATGCTGGCATATGCGAGAGAAGCCCCCCATAAACCAACGCTAATCACCTCAATTATCAATGCAATTCTTTTCATCATACTTTCTCCTCTACCCACGAAACGGTGCAGAAACGCACCCTACATTTTCCGGCCACGCTGCGCTTAGGCCGGCCTACATCTGTCGAATTTCATTTCGCCGGATTCTGCGCTTATGCTTGAATCCGACCTACATTACTTACCCCTTTCCCCTTATCCCTCCCCCCTAAACATATTTCTTAAAACTCGCTGCCATAATGCACAAGAGAACCCCAAATAAAATCCCAAACGGCAAGATCACAAAATTAGGATGGCAACTAACAGGCAGCGACAAATACACCCACCAAGTAGCGATAAAAGTAGGCCACACCCCACGTTTGGCATACGCATACACCAATGAGCTCTCTCGCCCACCCCGCCACCGCCTTAAATCCCGCCGAACTAACCCTTCCGTTAAACCTACCACAAAAAAAATGGCAAAAAGAGGCATGGCCATCACCAACACCGCAAGACGTACCGCATACGTTTGTGTGGTGTAAAAGGCAGATAAAATATAATCCTCGCTTCCCTGATAAAAATCATGCGTCAGTCGACGACCACCCTTCTCGTCCCCGGATAAAGGCTTTTTTGCCCGCTCAACCATTTTTTGAATGCCCGTCTTCTCAAATAAAAAATGGTACATTTTATCTGCAAAGCCTTTCGCAAAACGCATGCTGTCTTTGGCAACCAAAGTATTTCGAAAATCTTGATTTAAATAACCTAATTCTTTTACCAGTAATTCCTTTGCATGCGTTACATGCGCGTCTTTCCAAAAAAAAGTCATCCCCACCCACTCAAAGATCACAGAAAAAAAAAGCGAAAAGAAGAGTACAAAAAACAAAGTGGCCACACATCCCACCGCCCAAGAAAAAAACCCTCCCCTCACTCCACTATTCGCGTTAGACGTCTGCATTTTTCACTCCGCATTCCCCACTCCCCCCGAAAGCCACCAACGCTCCGACGTGGTATATCGCCTCTCCATATCCTCCGATACCTTTTCAATGGACTCTGGCATTTCTGCCTCGCATCTGGAATCGATGAGCGGTAAACGAATCTTATAAAGCTGAGCCCCTTCCATTAAAACAAAGGCCTGCCCTTTGGGGAGCTTTACAATATCCGCCGGCGTCAGCATGGGCGCTTCCAGAACACTAACACGGTCTTGGTTGACAGAAGAAAACTCACTCCCCGTTCCGACCATTCCTACATCATGAGTCCCCGCTACCGTCATCATGGAAGCCACCTCAACAAGCGGCAATTGCTTCGTCAGGATTTCCGCTGTTTCATATTCTCGAACACGCATCATAATAATGGTATTGAAATTACCAATCACTTGACCGGCTTTACTGACACTCCGAACGCGCGATTCGATATCACTCCAGGTTTGGGTATAAGCGGTAACTTGTACACCCGCACCCCCCGCCTTATTCAAAAGCGGAATGAACTCATCCCCAATAATCTCGTTAAATTCATCACAGTGCATCGAAAGCGTTGGCATGGTTTTTCGCATTTCTACCTCATCGGGGATCCCATATCCGGCTCCAAATTTGTATATCTGCCCGGCTACCGACACTAAATCCGCAAACATGGAGTTACCCACAGCACCCGATACTAAAGTATCCGACAAGGCATCAAGCCCAACATACACAATGGCTTTTTTTCGAATAACCTGCATCCAATCAAAAATAGGACGCGGATCATGAATATCAAAATAATTAGGGGAAATGAGTTCCGCAGTCTTTCCCGTAATAAGTTTCTCCATGAGCGGCATGAGCGTTGCAACCAACTTATCAAAATACGTTTTGTCATATTCAAATGCCGAACGAAGACCATCCACAACTGGATCAAAATAGCGCTTTTCTTTAATATACTTCACGAGCGCAATGCTGTATTTAGAACGCCCCCGCATGGAAGGCGAAGTGTTGGAATCCGTTAACGCCATTTCATATCGTTTGACATGAGTCAACCAATCCGGATCAACTTTTGGCAAACAAATACGGCAGTAGTCTTGAAGCAAGGGCTCTATGTTCGTCACATACTGAGAAATCTGCTGGTAATCAGGCCTTCGACCTAACGCAACCAACGCTCTCGCGATAATGTTGGTAAAACGCCATGCAAACTCACGAAACGCGAGCGCTTCCCCTTCACTTGGGATTTGAGTCGCAATACGCGTTGCAACTTCGGTTACCCTAGAAAAATTTCCAATGGCATTATAGCGAGCAGAAATATCCGGATACCCTAAGTGAAACATATAAAAATCTTTTTCACGACCACATCGCTTGGCTTCTACATACATCCGCTTTAAAAGTTCAGCATCTCCTTTTGGATCAAACAAAATAACCACATCACCCCTTCGAATATCTTGACTCACCAGCACTTCACACAACCGAGTTTTGCCAACTCGCGTCGTACCTAAGACTAAAATGTGTCCCACCCTTTCTTTTAAGTCCATCCAAATGTCTTCTTCTCGGAGCTCTACCGCATGAAGTTGCGGGCTCCCCCCTACAGGTGGGAGCGGCGCGAGCGGATTCCACCAAACTCTGCGTGAAAAAAAAATGGCGAGGTGTTTAAAAAAAGGTTTATTTTCCCATTCCTGTTCTTTTCGACGCGCCCATAAGTACAGAGCTTTAGGCTCTACATAAGGGAGCCCCCAAGGACGCAAAGTATCTCGTAAACGCTGTGTGTGTTTTTGTTCCCACCGAAACCCTTTTCCAAAAAACAACCGCTGGTAACTAATCGGAATATCTTTTGCCACCAACGTGTACTCGGACATTTGCCGTAAATTACGATGGTAACGCGCGATCATCCATCCTTCAGTTGCCCTATAAATTGCAATCACAAAAAAAAGTAAACCACAACCATAGGCAGTCCCCGGCGTCAGCATAAATAAAGTGGGAAACAAAAAAGCAAGCCCCCCCCCTAAAGCCGCCACTAAAGCAGACCATAATTCAACAGGAGGCCGGAGAAGCGCTTCAAGAGGATATTCGGTACTCATGGCTTATCCCTCAAAACCCTCATCACATGGGTGTCTCGACGCAAAAGGAGAAGAGGAAGCGACTCCCCTAACCCAAAACGAGCAAATTCTCCACTATCATGGTTCAGTGTGATCCTGCGACTCGTCACCCACTCAGGCAAAATGCGATGCTCTCTCGCCCAAGCTTGTACAATAGAATTGTCCCCGCGCGTTTCTCTAAAATAAACATCCAAACCTATTCGATATTTTTGAACCCAGGATAAGACGAGGCTGATATCCAGTTCACAGGTTTTACAATGAGGCTCTAAAAAATAAAGAAGCCTATCTCCAGAACGAAATTCATTGGGAGCCACCCAACCTTGCGACTCATCGCTCAAGGAAACACGCCCCCCATATAAACGATTTCGCGCCTCTAAAAAGGCCTTCTGAAACGCTAGAGTTTCTTCGGTATATTTTTCTTCGTTTTTCGCGGCAAGTTCCGCATAACGTTTGCGCTCTTCCGGATTTTTGGCCGCAATGCCCAACACCCAAACGGGATCTACACCCTGCAAACGAAACTGACCCTCGTTTTGCATAATACCCTCATACTGACGCCACTCTTCCTGTGTCAATCCCAATCGACTGGCCAACACTTGAGTGTTCTGAACTTCTGGAGTTTTCTTCAGTATTTCCTTACTTTCGGTGTAGTTAAAACGAGACCATGAGGGTTCCGCAGCATGTAGATGACTAGAAATGAATAGAAAGAAAAAAACGAATGCAATCCCCCCAAAGAACCTCAAGGCACTAGAAAAATTTTTAGGTCTCTCAGACAATGTACCCATGTTATTGCACCGAAACGACTTTCTGCTCTCCATCCTTCTTGAAAATAACTTCCTGCTTTTGAAATTGAATATCCCCCACTTCCCATCCCATTACCGTATCCCCCACTCCTACCAATTTGGTTTTACTCTCTACAGAAACCGCCACGAATGGTCGACTATCCCACAGGTCAACCGCAACTACTTTAAACGGCAATTCTGAGAGACTGGCCTGCCCAACTTTTTGAAGTTTGGAAAGTTCTCCTTCTATCACAGAAAGACGACGGTCAACCTGTTTTAAAATTTCTGCCTTTAAAGTGCTTCCGTCTCGCCGTGAGAGCTCATCCACTTCACTTTTTAAGGAAGCAAGGCGCCCATCCGTCTCTAAAACACGAAGCCGCTCTTCTACCCGCTCCCTCTCTTCTTGCAACTTTAAAGCATTCTGATCACTCTCTTTCGCTTTATCCTTGTTTTCTAAAACTTCTTCTGGGATCGGTAAATCAGAAGACGTCCCCCCTTCTTTTGAAATGGGCGAAAAGCTTTCTAAAGAAGAAGAAAAAGAACTGTTCCCCTCGGAAGGAACTTTCCCACGATGTAAAAATGACCAAACTAAAAATAAGAGCGCAATGACGGCGCCCGCAATCAACAAGACTTTTAGAGACGTATTTTTTTGGGTTTGAGAAGATTCTGAAAATGAATTTTGTACCCCTACACTCGTTTCTCGTCTTTCAAGTTCGGGTAGCTCATGTTCAAAAGAACTCGTGTTTTTTGCATTCATAAAAAACCTCGTTTAAGGAACTGTAGAAACCATAGGGAGAAGTGGCTCACTCACCTTAAAAGTGATTTCCCTTTTATAAGGGTCTTCCACTATCTGATAAGGCGTTCCAACCAATGTACTGATTGCCTGACGAAGACTCAGTGGCCCTAAACTTCGGTGAACTTCTGGAAGAGGATAGTGATATAAAATGGAGAGTTCTGCGCTTTCTTTAACTTCTTCCGCTAACCGATAACCACTGCGAAGTAACACATACTCGAGTGCTTCACCCACGGTGATAAGTTGTTTAGGAAAGCGAATGTGAATGATGAGGGATAAAAGATCAGCTTGGGCAGGCGTTGGCTCTGTGGTTGCTAGAGTATATCGCCCGACTTGAATCGCATGAGAGTCTGCATGAATTGCTGAGACACTACAGACTAACAACATAAATAGAATGCGGCTTGGGTTCATAAGATCAAGATCACCCTTAATTTTAAAGTTCTCTTGTTCTTCTTACGTTACTCCTTTTAAAGTAGAACGATAGAGATAAATTTTCATAATTCTCACTCAACTTAAAGAGGAGAATGGTAAAATCGAAAGTCTATTTTGATATGCCAGGGTTCCTTCTATCAAGGGGAGAAGGCAAATGGTTACAAAAAATTACAAAGTTTATCAAGCACAGCGGGTAATCAAAGAAGGCGGGATTGTTGCCTATCCTACGGAAGGTGTCTTTGGTTTAGGATGCGATCCACTTAACCCTTCTGCCGTCTATAGACTTTTGAGAATCAAAAAACGAGATCTTCGCAAAGGACTGATTCTAATTGCCCACCACAGCCTCGCATTTAAACCTTTCCTAGCCGAAGACTGTGTAAAAATCTGGCAAGAACGCTATGCACGTTCTAAGGGTGAACCCTGTACCTGGGTTTTTCCGGCGAGACTAAGAACACCCCAATGGCTCACGGGAGAACATAAAAGCATTGCGATTCGAGTGACCACTCACCCCCTCGCTCGTGCATTGTGCGAAGCCGTTGGGTTTCCGATTGTATCGACAAGCGCCAATACCAGTTGCGGCACTCCTGCAAAAGACGCCTTAACGGTTCGTCTCCACTTTGGGCGAAAGATAGATTTTATTCTCTCAGGCGTAACAGGCCCTTTAAAAAAACCAACCCCTATCCGAGACGGCTTGACGGGAAAAATAATTAGGGCTTAGGCGGGGCAGGAGGCCTCTCCGCCACTGTTTTAATAGCGGCCTCTACAGCTGCTGCCGCATCCATAATGCCCGCTCCACACTTATCCTTGTTGCAGGCTTGTTGACTTTGTATCTCAGGAAAAGAACTTACCGTTCTAACAAGAATATCTTTAATTTGTATCGGAGAGAGATCTGCTTTATTGGGAATAGCAGACAACATCAAGGCTACTACCCCCGCAACATGGGGAGTGGCCATACTCGTTCCTTTCAAGTAACCATATGAGGACTTCCCTGGTTTATACTCTCCATCATTGTACGTAGAATATATCCCTCCACTTTTATCCCCCCCCGCCGCTGTGAGGGTGACTATTTCTCCAAAATTGGAATAAGAAGCCAACTCTCCTTCAAGATTACTCGCTGCAATCGTAATCACACCCGGGCAATTGCCAGGGAAAAATTTTTCCGCATTGATTTTATTATTGCCAGCCGCTACCACAACCGTAACGCCCGCATCTATCACTTTTTTAATAGTCGCTTGCATATCCGCCTGGCACAGTGAAATCCCCCCTAAACTCATATTAATAACATCTGCCTTATGTTCAGAAGGAAGGGTCGGAACACCCAGTACCGGATACCCTGCCGCATAGAGCAATGCTTCCATGATATCGACTGAGCTACCTCCACAGCGCGCTAATACTCGCAAAGGTAAAAGCTTAACAAAGGGTGCAACTCCCACAACGCCTATTCTATTCAGAGCCGCCGCAATAGTCCCCGCCACATGCGTACCATGCCAAGTGTTCTTACTTGCACGTTTACAAGGTGCTTCCCCGTTTTTAATATCCTCCCACGACACCCCATCTCCTGAATCAGTTGGATCGGGATCGCGACCATCCCCATCATTCGCCTTGGCCAGATCACTCACAAAATCATAACCTGGAAAGAGCTGATCCTTAAAATCAGGGTGATCAGGCCGTATGCCTGTATCTAATACAGCAACAACGACATCTTTTTTCCCTAGCGTATGTTTCCATGCACCAGGCGCGTTAATCTGTTCGTAATGCCACTTTTGGTGGGCATAAAGCGGTTCATTTTGTGGGATTAACTCTTTCTCTACGGCTGCTGGGTAGGCCATCAAAACAGGTACGACAGTGGTGCCGGCTGGAAACGCTCCATCTAAAGTTTGAGCAGAAACCTGAACCCCTTGAACTGGGGCAAGCGTAACCAGAACTGCTCCTGGTAAAGCCAATGGCTGCGGCGCCCCCTCCACAGGAACACCTACGGTCTCAGATAAACTCTGGATTGCGCTCATCACAGTTTTATCCGCCGTTGGAAGTATTTTTCCAGAAGAAGGCTTAGAGATCACTACAAATTGATTGGGAATGATATAATCAGCAGGATCTAGGGACATGAGTGGCGTCGCAGGATCGACCATCGCCTTTATAGATCCTAAGAATAACACCCCACCCACAGCCCCTATTTTTTTGATTCTTGATGCTATCATGCAGGCTCTCCTCATTTTTAGTTTCTATAGTTTCTGTAGAAGATATAGTCATAAAGAAAGCTTTCGTCAAATGAGTGGTTCGAATTTTAGTAATGCCTAATTAGGATGGTGGGGAGGGTGGTTTGCTGTGTATTTTTTTAGCGAGCAGCAGGCAGTAGAAAATACACAGTAAACCACTCGTCAGTGATGGATTACATTTGACAGAGTACTAAGACAAACAAAGTGTCTTAGCTGGTAAATCAACCGAATGATGGGTTGAGAGAATAACCATTCCCTGATCCTCGGTATGTTTCTGGATCTGCTTCTGAAGCTGTTCGCGAGAAAATGCATCACATCCCGAAAATGGTTCGTCTAATATCCACAGAGAGGTCTTTGCATAGACTAATCGCGCTAAGGCTACTTTTCGACGTTGTCCAAGCGATAAGTCTTTACAGAGTGTATTCTTGAAAGGCTTCAAACCAAAATAATCTAACGCCTCTTCGCACTCGGCAGGAGGGTTCGCTCTTCCCTCTAATTTTGCAAAAAGGGTTAAATTTTCAATCGGAGATAATCCATATCGAATAGCATTGCTGTGACCAATATAAGTTAACTCTTTAAAATACTGCGCCCGACATTTTTGAATGGCTTGATCCTGCCAATAAACCCCCCCTTCATCAGGCTCCCTCAAACCACAGAGTATTCGGAGTAATGTGCTTTTCCCTGAACCATTCTTCCCTTGCACTTGCAAAACTTCAGTGGGGCTTATTTCTAAGGAAAGATCTTTAAATAATAGACGGAGATCTCGATGAGAGGTCAAATGAAAAGCAGACAGCATGATTCGTGTATTTCCTACATAAATTTATCAGAATTTCCTAGTGTTTAGTTTTTAAGACCTCTTAAACTAAGAGTATAGGCCTTGACATGGATGTCGGGGCTATCGCCCCGCCCTTAAGCAATCCCAGTTCTTAACTGTCTTCGCAAAATTTTACCTACGTTTGTTTTGGGCAAACTGTCTCGAAATACTACTTGCCGCGGAACTTTATAGCTGGTTAGATTTTTTCGGCAGTGCTCTACAATTTCTTTTTCCGTTATGCGCCGATCTTTTTTAACCACAAATAATTTCACTACTTCTCCTGAATGTTCATCGGGAACCCCAATGGCTGCGGACTCCAATACCCCCGGAAGCTCTGCAACGACATCTTCAATTTCATTCGGGTAAACATTAAATCCAGAAACCAAAATCATGTCTTTTTTTCTGTCCACAATGTACACATAGCCTCTTGCATCTACGCGACCAATATCTCCCGTTTTAAGCCAACCATCTGGTGTCAGGGTCTTAGCTGTTTCTTCAGGTTTTTGCCAGTAGCCCTGCATCACTTGCGGACCGCGAAACCACAATTCCCCCGTCTCCCCTATCGGCAACTCATGGCCCTCTTCATCAAATACCCCCACTATTGTAGAAGGAAGAGGAAGCCCAACGCTTGCATTATAATCTTTCAAATTTAAAGGATTGATACAAGCCGCAGGGCACATCTCCGTCAGTCCATAAGCCTCGATGAGAGGAATCCCTGTAACCACCTTCCACTTTTCTGCGACGGCGTGCTGTACAGCCATCCCACCTCCCAAAGTCAGTTTTAAAGAACGAAAATTAAGTTTGGAAAATTCTGGATGATTGAGAAGCGCATTAAACAAGGTGTTCACACCTGTTATCGCCGTAAAAGAAATCTTGGACAGTTCTTTAATAAAGGCAGGAATATCTCGAGGATTCGTGATTAAAATATTCTGGCCCCCAATCTTCATATAGACAAGACAGTTCGCAGTGAGCGAAAAAATATGATAAAGCGGTAAAGCGGTAATAATAATTTCTTTTCCAAGCTCTACTGCATTTTTCAGCCAAGCCCCCGCTTGCTCCATATTGGCAACCATATTGAAATGGGTGAGCGCAGCACCCTTAGAAAGCCCTGTTGTTCCTCCTGTATACTGAAGATAGGCAATATCTGAACCCGTAACGGCAGCGGGTTTAAACCCATGGTTTTTGCCTTCTTTTAAAACGGAATTAAAACGAATAGCATTGGGGATATGCCAAGGCGGTACCATTCTTTTGACGTATCGCACAACGGCATTGACGAGAAGCGATTTTGGAAAAGAAAGCGCATCGCCAAGCTCTGTAACGATGACAGATTTAAGCGGTACCTTTTGTAAAACCTTCTCAAGCACATGTGCAAAATTAGCCAAAATAATAATCGCTTCTGCCCCAGAATCAACGAGTTGATGCTCTAACTCACGAGGGGTATATAAAGGGTTCACATTTACCACCACACACCCCGCTCGTAGAATTCCAAACATAGCAATGGGATATTGCAGGACATTGGGCAACATGATGGCAACCCGCGCACCTTTCTTTAAAACAAGAACGTTTTGCAAATAAGAGGCAAAACAGCGGCTCGCTGCTTCGAGTGCTTGATAGGTAAGCGTGCAACCGAGATTCGAAAAGGCAGACTTCTCGCTAAATCGACGGCAACTATCCTCAAACACTTCCACAATGCTGGAATATGCATGAGGATTAATTTCCGCAGGCACGCCGATTGGATACTCTTTGAGCCATACTTTTTCCATAAAAGTCTCCTTTTGTTTTTTGAGAGTAATTAAACGTTCGTTTTCCCACAACAGTGCTTATACTTTTTCCCCGAACCACAAGAACAAGGACTATTGCGGCCTACTTTGGGAGCATTTCGAACATAAGGCTCTTTCACTTCCGCAGGCGCTTTTTCTTCCTCGTCCTCTCCCCCCACTGACGCCGCCTGATGCTGATATTGCATCCTTCGCTCACTTTCTTTCCGCCGCTTTTCTTCCATGGCATCGACGTCTTCTTCTCCACGAACCTGTACCTTACATAAAATAGTAGTGACTTCATACTTTATAGTATCCAGCATGCGGGAAAACAACTCATACGCCTCCCGTTTGTATTCCTGCATGGGTTGCCGATTGGCATATCCCCGTAAATGAATGCCCTGCCGCAAATGGTCCATGTTGACTAAATGTTCTCGCCAATTCTTATCTAAACCTTGCAATATCACGGCCTTTTCAAACTGGCGCATAATGGGCGCCCCCACTTGGCCCTCTTTAGCGCGATAAATTTCAACGATAGTCTTCTCAATTTTTTTGCGCAGAGTCTCTTCATGAAGTGTGGTGTCTTCTTTTAACCACTCTCGAATAGGGAGTTGAACATTTTGGTTTTGGGAAAGCGCGCTCTCAAGCCCCGATAAATTCCATTGCTCTGGCATGCTTTGAAATGGAATATAAAGATTAATCATGTCTTGAATCACATCGCTGACAACAGACTCAACCGTTTTAGAAACATCCTCCGTCGCCATCCATTCCTGTCGCAGGGTGTACACAACCTTGCGCTGTTCATTGGCAACATCATCAAATTCTAGAAGTTGTTTTCGAATTTCAAAGTTTCTCCCTTCCACTTTGCGCTGAGCATTTTCTATCGCCCTAGTTAACCAACGGTGCTCTATGGCCTCCCCCTTTTCTACCCCTACGTTTTTCATCCATCCGACCATGCGCTCGGAGGCAAAAATACGGATCAGATTATCATCGAGAGACAAATAAAACCGCGAAGAACCTGGATCCCCCTGCCTAGCCGAACGACCCCGCAATTGATTGTCGATACGCCGCGACTCATGGCGTTCCGATCCAATAATATGCAAGCCTCCACTTGCCACCACTGTTTCATGACGCACCTGCCAATTTTTTTTTAACGACTCCGCTTCACCCTCTTCTCGATTTTCAAGTGCGGCAAGCTCTGCAACAACATTTCCCCCCAGAACAATATCTGTTCCACGGCCCGCCATATTGGTTGCAATCGTAACGGTTCCTGGCCGCCCCGCTTGAGCAATAATCACGGCCTCCTTTTCATGGTACTTCGCATTTAAAACTTGATGGGGAATATTGAGTTTATTGAGCCTGTCGGACAGATATTCTGAAGTTTCTATCGTCGTCGTTCCCACAAGCACGGGCTCCCCTATTTTGCGACAGGCTTCAATATCCGAAATAACCGCATTGAACTTTTCTTCTCGCGTCATGAATATTAAATCGCTATGGTCCTTTCTCTGATTAGGTTTATTGGGAGGAATGACGATGACTTCCAAATGATAAATTTCATGAAACTCGGCTGCTTCGGTATCAGCGGTTCCTGTCATCCCCGCAAGTTTTTGGTATAAACGAAAGTAATTCTGGAAGGTAATGGAGGCAAGCGTCTGCGACTCACTCTGAATTTTCACTTTTTCCATGGCTTCTACGGCTTGATGCAGGCCATCTGACCACCTGCGCCCTGGCATCATACGCCCCGTATGTTCATCAATGATGATGATCTGATTATCCCGAACAATATAGTCAATATCCCGGGCAAAGAGGGCGTGAGCCCTTAGAGAAGCCGTTACATAATGCATCAAACCAATATGGATGGGATTGTAAAGGCTATCTTCTGAAGGGAGGAGCTCTGCTTCCACTAATAAGGTTTCTACTCGCTCATTTCCTGCTTCTGTGAGCAAAACCTGTCTCGCTTTTTCATCGACCGTATAATCGCCTTCTTCACTTTCCTTAGGCTGGCGCTTAAGGCGTCTCACAATGGCATCCACTTTTTGATAAAGTTCGGAACTGTCTTCTGCCTGGCCAGAAATAATAAGCGGCGTCCTCGCTTCATCAATTAAAATAGAATCGACCTCATCGACAATGGCATAGGAAAGGTCGCGCTGCACACGGTCAGAGAGGCTAAAAGCCATGTTATCCCGCAAATAATCGAAACCAAATTCGTTATTGGTTCCATAGACAACATCGGCAGCATAAGCTTCCTGCCGATTGGAGGTGGGAAGTCCAGAGATAACGACCCCAACTGAGAGACCGAGAGCCTCATAAATGGGACCCATCCATTTTGCGTCTCTTTGGGCTAAGTAATCATTGACGGTCACAATATGCACACTCTTACCCGTCAGTGCATTGAGGTAAGCAGGTAACGTCGCAACCAACGTTTTACCTTCTCCTGTTTGCATTTCTGCAATTTTGCCTTGATGAAGAACAATGCCGCCGATGAGTTGAACATCAAACGGGCGCATATCCACCTTTTGTGCGGCAAGTATGCGAACTACGGCAAAAGCTTCTGGAAGTAAACTTTCTAGCGACGCGCCTTTTGCCAAGCGGTCTTTAAACTCATCGGTTTTAGAACGAAGGGAAGCTTCGTCGAGCGTGCTAAACGCTCTTTCAGCTGCGTGGATGTCGGCTATATGCTTTTGGAGTCGTTTTAAAACCCGCTCATTGCGACTCCCTACTAAATTTGTGAGCAAACGCGTTATCATAGATTACTTCTGCAATGGTAACCCAATATGTCTCAAAAATGGAATAAACCCGAACGTCTTAAAACACCAACCGCCGTAAGAAACATCCTTCAGAAATCGGACGGGACCTTTGCAGCACTGATACAAAAAGCAAGAATGTTGCGCGACATGCAGTCTATTGTGCTCGCTATGCTGCCCTCGCCTCTTCGTGAACACACCTGGGTTATGAACTTTAAAGAAGGGATTTTAACGCTCGCAACAGACAATGCGGTGTGGACCAGCCGGCTGAAGTTCCTCGTCGCAGATCTTGTGTTTTTACTGTGCACGGAAGGCAATCTTTCTATTAAATCCATCGAATGCAAGGTGGCGATGCGCCCGCCTGTCTGACAAATGCGGAGCAAAAAACGGTGCGCAAGCGCACCCTACATTTCTAAATCCTACTTCGGCTGTCGTACAAAATTAAAGAAACACTCTCGGTAATAGCGAAGTTCTTCAATGGAATCTCTAATATCTTCCTGCGCCAAATGCTTCGATTTCTTTTTGATCCCACCTACAAGATAATGAGCCCAGCGCTCTGCCAAAGTTTTAACTGTACTGACATCCAAGTTCCTGTAATGAAAAAAGCGTTCTAATGTGGGCATATATACCCTTAAAAAACTTCTGTCCTGATGAACAGTATTTCCACAAAGAGGTGACTTGCCTGCTGGAACATATTGTTTTAAAAATTCTAACGTTTTGGTTTCCGCTTCAGATTCTGTCGTTGAACTTGCCCGGACACGGTCTAAAAGACCTGACTCCCGATGATGTTTTTGATTCCAGCTATCCATGCTTTGCAAGTGGTCTTCGGGTTGATAAATAGCCAACGCAGGGCCTTCTGCCAAAATGGTCAGGTGGCTGTCGGTCACAACCGTCGCAATTTCAATAATTCGATTCTTCTCAGGCGTAAGGCCCGTCATCTCACAATCGAGCCACACTAGATTTTTTGCATTCACGCTCATAAACTGCAATCCTTAAAAATCACTTCGGATATGATACCTCTATTAAGTGGTTGGTGGTTAGTGGTTGGTGGTTGGTGGTTATACTGAACATGTTTCAAGATGCTGCTCTTCACCTCTCCCGCTGGCGGGAGAGGTCGGCGCGTTTTTTGCGCCGGGTGAGGGTGGATAATAACAGGCAAGGGGTTTTGAGGGGGTAACGTAGCCAGTATCTTCAAGTTAATTGAGTATAGTGGTTGGTGATCAATTACTAACCACTAATCACTGCTTTAACACGGAAAGCACCAGTAGGGTGAGCACATTTTTTTGCTTATCCCTTACTGCAATAACTTTCCAAGCCCAGCGTGAATGGCGCTGACATACCCCGTATAGTTCTCCCTCAGATCATCCACGGTAAAACTATATGCAATATCTGGATTGACACCTAAATTTTCAATGGGCTTTTTATTCTTCCTCTCGGCAATAGAAGCCGTGATAGCAATATCCTCAATACCAAATAAATTGGATGCCTGTTCTGTAACCACAAATCCCCCTGCCCCTGCGGTACGACTTCCCAGCAAAGTGGCCCGTTCATTATCTTGTAAAATAGCTGCAAAGAAGTCCCCTCCCGAAAACACCAAGCTATTCACAAGTAGCAGAATGGGTTTTGTAAACTGAGCTTCTGGATAAGGAGCGATATGGTCAATCCCAGCAATATAATAGGGTTCCGTTAAACGTTTGCCTGCCTCCCATTGGGCAATAATGAATTCATAATATCCTCGCATAAAATTTGCGAATTCATACGTCATGGGGTACCCATTCAAATTGAGCCCTAAAACGGCTTTGGCTTGTCCAGTACCCTCTACTTGCTCCAAAATTTCTAGCGCCTGATAAGCGCCCTTGACGTCCGAAGGCGTGATACTCATCCTATGTCGAGGCGTCACCAGTGCTTGGTCGGAAAGCATGGAAGCTAGAGCATACATATAAAATAGCGAGCCTCCTGGATTATTCATCTCGTCAACGACAAGCGCATCTGCTTTACTTTCAAAGTGCTTGATAATCTGACTAAACTCAAAAACAGCGAGTGCATTACCCATAAAGTGTGGAATACGCACGTAACCTATAACTTTTTGATTTGGCAACTCAAAAAGATAGGCATAAAAAGAAGAAAGAGGGGAAGTCTCCCATACTTTTTTGCCTAAATCTGGAACAAAACTTTTCTTTTCTCCAACTGAATACGGATTGCCAACTGCAGGAAACCTACCCAACCCTTTCACCCAAGGTGCTGCCGTCAGTGAAATATCTAAAATTTTCTGTAAAGGGTTGGCTTCGCTACCAGGCGCCAGTGCCAACATGGGTGAAAAGGGAGAAGGAAGTTGAGCCGTTTCAAGACCTGTATACCGAATACCTTCAGGCGAATAATCCCATCTCAACTGGCGAGTATAGTTTTTTTGTTTGCCTTTAGGACGGACTCCTATCGTAATAGATCCTTTCGGTATGTTCATCCCCAATTTTCCAGTGCGGCGGGTGAGGAACTTTTCTATCAGTTCTTGATGCGTGGGAGTTAAACGGATGTTTCCCATCATTTCTTTCTGAAGACGGGTGATAACATCGAAAACAGGCTCTTCTCCAAATGAAATGAGTTCATCCCCTACTTGAAAGGGGAAATCCGAAACAGGAAGTTTTATGCGGTCGATGTATACTAAAAAATACTGCCCACCTATACCCTTTACTTGAAAAGGCAGTGTCGCGCCTTCTGTGGAATGCAAAGCCATCCCAACATGAAAGTCTTGAGTAGAAGTCAAAAACTCATTCAGAACACGGTGATACTCTTTGACCGTCATGTCAGGATGTGACAGGACTTTTTCTTTGGCCTGGCTAATTTGAGTTTCCAAATCCCAATTAGCAAATTCTTTTTTCCAATGCCGAGGCGCGTATAAGGTATAAAAAGCGTTGTGGATCCTATCCAACTCTCTAAGCATTTCTTTCTGTAAAGAAGCGCTTTGTGATAAAGAAAGAACCCCCCACCCGATTATTCCTAAACACACTGCTCCTAGCTTTGACATGGCATCCTCCTTGATGTAAGTAGAGCTTATTATTTATAGAGCTCTATTTTCAGTGTAGTAAAGAGAACGCGCTTGTCAAAAATGTTCATACACCAACCACTAACCTGTGTCCCAACCCAACCCAATGACAACGCCCAAAACCATTTCGGGATTTGGATCATAAAAGTCATCCACTGTTGAGATCACCGGAACACGGGCACGCGGCCTTACGGTAAGGTAGGTTTCAGAGGACAACGGCAGGTTCCACTCACAACCCAGTTCCGCAAAAACCTGAATGCCCTCATAGGAAAGCGACCCATTCACCCCCGCTCTGAATACAAAAAGCGAGAGCGTCCCTTCCGTAATCTTGGAAATACCCAACAGCAAAAGACCCTCCCATTCGAAGCTGCTCTTTTTCCAGTCCATAAAATCAAAGCGACTTCCCAGATCTCCTCGAATAAGCAACCGTTCTGCTAAATCCGAAGAGGGCCATAAAGGAGTTTCTCCGCCCATTCCCAAGCCGCCCATCACAGAAAACGCATTGGAACGTCCTGCATCAAGGTTTTCAACATCTTGAGAGTTGCGACTTGCTTTATGGAAAGCAAACTGTTGGGTGGTCGTTAAAAACCCACGTCCTGTGGGTTCAAAGTTGATGTCTTGAATACCCAGTAAACATCGAACGTAACGGGTTCGACCCCACTGGCCTTCAAAAAATAAGGTATTCCATTCCCTCGAAAATTGGCGACGAGCGCCCTCATCCGTATCAGATCCTTCAAACCGATTGAAGAGGAACGAATGAGCAACCAGGGTGCACTTAAATACATCCGAATGAGGCTTCTCAACATCTTCCCATAAAAAAGAAGCCGCAAAACTCTCGGAAAAGGTATAGCCTTCATCATCCCCCTTCCAAAAGCCATTACCCGAAATCATACTATCGTTTTCAGAGCCTACTAGAAATTCAGCTCTTCGAAGAGGCAGTCCACTTGCCTCACACAGGGTGATGAAAAGGACGCAGAAACACAGAAGACTCTTTCCGTCCATGGAAAATCCTCCTAAAACCGGCCAACCAAAGAACAACGGGCGAAATAAAACAATATTTTTGCATCGTGCAAAAAGTTTGCTTTACAGAGAAATCAAAACAGTAAAAACAGCAAGTTGAATTCCTTTTTTAGATGTGGCACCTTTCACGACATCCATTTGTGAACTTTTTTGAGTATACCCTGGCCGCAGGGATGTGGCCATTGTTTGTAAAGGAATTACCATGTTACTTCTCGTTGTGGACGATAAAGAAACGGCCAAGAAGGCCGTTATACAGGCCATTCAAAAAGCGAACGAAAAAGAGCAGGATGGAAGCTCATTACATTATGAGCTGACCGAACCCACCTATATTTTCATGGACGGTGGGGCTCATGAAAACACCATCAAAATTTCGGGCCTAACGGCTCGAATAGAATGGCTGGTTATATCGGCGTTTAAGACTTCTATAAAACGCCGAACCGCGGGGGGGATCCTCGCCATTTATACCCAGGACGGGCCTGGCAGCCTCCCTGATAAGCACTAACACGTGTTTCCTCCTTCGCTTGGTACTATGAATAAAAGTGGACAAAGTGAGCGCAAGCGAGCGGTCCACCAACTAAAGCTGTGAGTAGCGAGCGAAGGAGGGATACCCTTCTCATCCATTTTTAGGACTGGAACTATGGCACTTTATCTTATGTGTGCAGATCCAGACAAAGAAGCCGTTAAAAGAATGGTGGTCGAAGCTATTCCTAATCCCGAGATTATCCGTGCAAACCCTGAGTATCCTATTTGTTTCAAGGAACAGTGGGGCGTCACGATAATTAAAATCTCTGGCTTAGAAGAAAGCGCAGAAAAACAACTTGAACAAAAAATTCAAGAAACGAACTCTTCTACCATTCTTGCCTTCTATAAAAAATAGAAGCGGGCAACTGCTATTTAAAAACAACACACTGGGGGAGTCTTAATGGCCTCCCTCTTATTCCTCGCTTGCACCCGGAGGAGATACAAGTTTTGTAGGTCGGATTCAAGCGTAAGCGCAGAATCCGACAGAATAAAACTTCAGTAAATCTCGACTAATTCATACCATAAGTGAACGCAGTTGCTTTTTCACGAAAAGCTTTTCGGCTTGATATCTCACTCTTTTGAACAGACGACAATTGAATGTCTTACTCAGTTTTCCAAGTGTGCGCTTCAAATATACGGTACGCTGAGAAAGCTTGAAACGCAAAACCTCAGTTTTCTTACGACGGGCCGCATACTCCATCATTTCTCCATCACAAAATTGCATGAATGTACCCAAATGATCTAAACCAAGACGCATGAGATCAGCCTGAATATCAGACTCTATCTGCATTTCAATATGAGTTAGTATAGTGGACCCCATCCTTCTCACTCAATCGTCCCCGACATCCTTTGTTCTATGGTTGTTTTACGGCACCGTGCTTTCTGAAAAATCTGCCATAGCTTAGGATCTCGAACGAGGCCTAAATAATCGAGCAATACTTCAAACCATGCCGACATGAGTCGTTCCGCAATCCAGGTGTGTTTCACAGAAGCTTCCCAAGCAAAGTGAGCTGCTTGCATCACTAATATCTCTGGCTTTGGGTTTTCCAAATAAACGACATACTGGAAATCGATCAAGACATCCCCTGTTTCATCGTTAGCCAATAAAATGGAATCTGGTTTAAGATCCAAATGATTGCATCCAGCATGATAAATTTTTTTAAATAAAGGGAGTGCGCGTAGGAGGTATTGCCACTGTAAAGTTTCATCCAAACTCTGTGACAAACATTGTCCCATCGTAAGGGGATCTACGTGTTCCATAAGGACCGCACACCAAAAGACCACCCCCCATCGTTTTGCTACGCCATACCCCATGACTTCTGGAACAGGCAAGTGACGCTCCTTGGCTTGCAAAAGATGATGGGCTTCATTCCAAGCATACCGTTTGTGTTTCAACCGGTGTCTCAAAAATTTTAAAGGAAAGGCTTTTACCAGCACTCGGTTATGATGAAAAATTAAACGTCGAACACCCTGCTTATAAAGCCTATTCCCCGGAATATGGGTTGGATCTTCAATCTCTTTTGTAATGGCTAGTACCTCATCTTGCATACCGAGATCTTTTAAATACCAATGGATATTCCGATCGGGTACTTCTAAAAAAACGGGCAAATGCGTTAAAAGGGAAGATCTCATTAAACTTTTTCTAAAAGTACGAGCGTCTGAGAAGAGCCATTCAAATAGGAAGGGATACTTCGAACAACCTTCAAGCCACAAGAGTGTGCTTCTTGTTTAAAGGTTCTGGTCCAAATGGGATAGCCACTCACCTTTTTACCCAATAAGCGCTTTCTGAAGTAACGAAAACACTCTTTACGATAAAAGCTGACAGCCACCCATCTTTTACTGACTCTTTGGAGTTCATACAAAATGCTCTTTCTCAGATCAGGTAAGGCAATATGATGTAGCAATCGCATACAAAATGATAAATCGACACAATGATCTGGCAGTGGGATTTTTCTAATATCGGATTGAATAAACAAACCCTTATCCAGACAAACCACATTTTTGTGTGAGACACCCAGCATCTCGTAACTCACATCCGCACAAAACAGCCGCTTGGCTTGACTAAAAATGGAAACAAATCGAGCGGCACCACAAGGAATATCTAAAATACTCCCATTGCACCCCACAAGCTGCATCAGAGAAGCTGCAAATGCCTTCTCAACTCGGTCAAGCTGGCGCATCCTACGTGACGTATTAAACCGTTTTTCGTTATAACTTTTCGCACGCTTTTCGTCGTAGTTAACGACTGTCAAAGAAGGATCATTCATGTTTCTAGGCTTCTCTTAACCCTTTTTTCGTAGGCTGGACAAAAGACCGGAGTTTGCTTAAAGTTTTACTTCTAAAAATAATGCTATCTTTTTTAAATTTATTCAATTTTTCTGATACACCAATTCGAGGTAGGGGTTCCGTAGGGCCAGGAATTCTTACGTATCCTTTCTCGGTAGAAAAAGTGTACCGAAAACCACTTTCCTTCGCGATCTGCAAAGACGCTGTCGAGTAATGCCCCCATGGCCAGAAAAAAAAAATTGGAAAACGCATCGTGTGTCGGTAAATCAAAGAAACACACTCAGCCATATCCGACTTTACTCTTTCCTTAAACTGATCAAAGGATTCCGCATACTGTAGAAGATTTGAACATCGAAGTTTCTTCCTTCGGCAAGCTAACTCACTCACCAACTCTCCGACAGGTACACCCTGAAAAGGATCTTCTCCTAGTGCACTTTGTAACGCCCAATGATTTTTTTTAGGAAAGCAATCCTCCTCCTTTAATTGTTTAAGAGAATAGTAACTCGCTCTATGGGAATGACCATGGGCTTCGATACTCCAAAGTCCTGTTTCCTGCATGGCTTTGATTTCTTCCCAAGAAAGAAAAGCACAAGGATCACCCTGATACAACGCTCGAGAAAAAGCTTCATCAGAAGCTAAACGAATGTCCGCACAATCCGCTTGTGTCCTTAAAGCGCCAGAATGCACAAGACCTGTGCTTAAAGCTAACAGAGCGGAAATCTTTCTTGCTTTCAAAATTGGAGTAGCAATCAACCAATTATCGAGCCACCCATCATCAAATGTGAGAACAGCTAAAGGTTTATTTGAAACTTGCCAACCTTCACTCAAAAAACACTCTAATTGTCTGGCATCTAGAATACGATAGTGTTCCTGTAAATAGTCCAGCTGCTGAAGAAAGGTTTGTACGGACACACCGTTTTTAGAAGGCCAAGGCAATATTCTATGGTAAGTAAATACGTTAAGAAGAGTCGAATGTCTCATGTGCGATTAAAATACCCTCTCACTTTTTCTTTACAATATCGAAACAAGAGTCCTGAAAGACCTGAAAGGTTATTCCAAGCTATCTTCTCATACCGGTAAGTAGGAAACGCTTGGCATAATAATCGCTCTTTATAATCAAATTTTCCTGGCCCAAACCAACATCCCGAAAGAGCCGTCTCCTCCATAAGATGTTGAATTAACCAAAAGGCAAGAAAAAAACCAGGAGAATATTTATCATATTTTCCATTCTGCTGATGCACAAGCATGTGGAGATTAAAAGTATGCCCAGTTTGATACCCTAGACTTCCAGCGACCACTTCTCCCTCTCGGTCTTTTAGCAAATAACTGTGGTTCCAACCACAACTTTCTAAAAACAAATAGGCTTTAAATAAAGGCTCTTTCAATTGTCTCGCCCATGCACTCCTAGGCCACTTAGCCTGATATAAAGACATAAAAGCTTCTAAATCTTCCCGACCACGCACAGGTATAAAACGAAAATCTTGATGTTGGTAACTATTTTTTAACCAACGTAACTGTTTCTTCATCTTTTGAGAGAGCTTTGTAAAATAGTCCGAGAAATTTTCATATAGGGAAAAGTCAAGATACCAATTAGAACTCACTGGGATCCGCAAAAAACTGTTTTGTATATTTTCTATTTTATAAGACGAAGGTGAAAACCCAATGACGCTCACCCGCATTCTCGACTCTATGGGAAACAAATACTGAGGCAAGTTATCTTGAAGGCAATAAGCGGGAGTCCACAAAAACCTCCGCAGAAATTCTTGAAGTTCAAGGCCTTTTAAGCCACATACTTCAGCGAGACTATTAGCCATCTCTCCCCGGCCACCACAATAGAGATCTATCACTTTCATTATTTGTGTTTCAAATAATCTCTGAACGAATCAAACTTTGCATCTCTCTCTGACAGAATGGGATTTTGGATAGGCCAAGGAATAGCCAAATCCGGATCACTCCACACAATTCCCCTTTCCTCTTCAGGATGGTAATAATCGCTCAACTTGTACTCGACATCCGCTTGCCGAGAGAGCACACAAAAACCATGCGCAAACCCTTTTGGAACATAAAGTTGCATAGCATTTTTTCTGCTTAAGAGTGTGCTGTAATAGTGTCCAAAGGTAGGGGAATTTTCTCGAATATCGACGACAGCATCAAAAATTTCCCCATGAACCACTCGGATTAATTTAGCTTGGATGTGGTTTCGCTGATAATGTAGTCCCCTTAAAACGCCTTGGGTAGAATAAGAATGCCCTTCGAGTAAAAACGGTTCCCTGATCCCTATTTTTTGGTACCGCTCTGAATGATAACTCTCTAAAAAAAATCCTCGCTTGTCTTCAAAGACTTGAAGTTCTAACTGTAAGAGATCAGGCAAAGACGTTTGGATGACTTTCATTGGCTTTCATACTTAATAACTTTAATAGATACTGACCATACCCATTATGGTGATGTTGCTGGGCTAACTGTTCTAAAGCGCCATCAGAAATCCACCCAGACCGCCAGGCAATTTCCTCTGGGCAAGACACTTTAAGCCCTTGCCGCTTTTCAAGCGTTTGAATAAAGTGCGACGCCTCTAAAAGAGAATCGTAGGTCCCTGTGTCTAACCAGGCCATCCCTCGGCCTAACACCTCTACATGTAAGGTTTGTTGCTCTAAGTAAGTGCGATTAATATCGGTGATTTCCAACTCCCCTCTTTCGGAAGGCTGAATACTCTCTGCAATTTCAACAACCTGGTTATCGTAAAAATAAAGGCCTGTGACCGCATAATGCGAACGAGGATTTGAAGGCTTTTCTTCAAGACTCACCGGGCATCCTTGCCGGTCTAATTCAACAACACCGTATGCACTGGGATTGGAAACAGAGTAGGCAAATAATGTAGCTCCTTTTTCTCTTAAAACAGCTTGCTCCAATAAATTGACCAGATGGTTCCCATAAAAAACATTATCGCCCAAAATTAAAGCACATCCTTGAGACTCTATAAAATTTTTACCAATCATAAAAGCTTGTGCCAACCCTTGGGGCTCTCTCTGCACAGCATAGCTCATGTGTATCCCCCATTGATGTCCATTCATGAGCAGCTGTTCATATCGTGAAATATCCTTGGGAGTTGAAATGAGAAGAATATCCTGAATACCCGCTAACATGAGCGTTCCTAGGGGATAATACACCATAGGTTTGTCATATATGGGCAACAACTGCTTCGATATCGAGCGGGTAATGGGATAAAGCCTTGTCCCTAATCCTCCTGCAAGAATAATCCCCTTCATAAAGCGATTCCCAACCATTTTGTGTTTTGAAGATACCACTCTACAGTTTTACAAAGCCCTGATTCAAAGGTTTCCTGAGGCTGCCATCCTAAAGTTTGAGTTATTTTTGTCGTATCAAGGGCATATCGCCAGTCATGTCCGGGTCTATCGGTAACAAACGTTATCAAATTTTGGTAACTTTCACCGTTCTTGCGGGGTTTTAAAGTATCTAAAGCCGTACAGATCTTTTTAACCACCTGGTAATTGGTTTGTTCGGACCGACTTCCAATATGATACGTTTCGCCGATGGTGCCCGATTGAAACACTTTCCACAAGGCTCTCACATGATCTTCAACATATATCCAATCTCTGACATTATTTCCTGTGCCATAGAGAGGAATAGGGTTTTCCTGTAAAGCACAGGCAATAGTAAAAGGGATCAGTTTTTCGGGGTATTGATACGGTCCGTAATTATTAGAAGAATGCGTGATGATGACGGGAAGTTGATAGGTAGCATACCACGCGTGCACAAGATGGTCTGCTGCGGCTTTGCTCGCAGAATAAGGAGAGCTAGGATGATAGCGGCTCGTTTCAGTAAACTCTTCCCCCTCATCGCCGAGCGGTCCATAAACTTCATCGGTCGATACCTGATGGAATCGAAAGAAAGCACGTTCATGGGCTTCTAATTTTTGCCAATAGTTTCTTGCGGCTTCTAGCAAGGTATAAGTTCCCACTATGTTAGCCTGAACAAAAGGAAAGGCGTTTTTAATGGAACGGTCCACATGGGTTTCTGCTGCCAAATGAATTACGCCTTTCGGCTGATACTGATGAAATAACTGCTGAAGTTTCTCCGAGTCACAAACGTCTATTTGAACAAAAATATGACGAGGACTCGCAATGTCCTTCAAACTTGCCTTGCTTCCCGCATAGGTCAGTTTGTCAATATTTACAATAGAATGCGGTGTGAACTGAAAGAGATATCGTACGAGTGCGGATCCAATGAAACCAGCACCTCCAGTGACCATTATTGTTTTAGAGGCACTCATGGGTATTCCTCTTACTTCAATGCCCTTAGAAAGACTTGGCTGTAGAGTGCAATCTCTTGCTCACATATAGTCAGGGCCGAAGGCAAATTAATACCACGGTCTGAGAGCTCATAAGCCACCGGATTATCGAATCTATTGTTTTCTCTCCCCTTGGAAAAAGCGGGTTGCTGACTCAAGGGATAAAAAAATGGACGGGCAGGATAGCCGTCTTTTTCTATAGCAGAGATCACTTCTTTTTTAGTCTTTTTATAGGATTTATCCCATACAACGGTTGCGCTCCATGCGCCATTGTATACGTGCTCAGGCTCTGCGTTCAGCTGAAGAAGTGGGGAATTTAAATGCTTGCGGTATTGCTCCAAAATCCAATGTTTTTTCCCAACCAGCTCCTCAATACGCTGAAATTGTGCAAGTCCCAAAGCCGCTTGAAGATTAAAGGGCATATATTTAACGGTCGCTTCCTCTGCCCAATAGGCAATAGTATGACTTCGACCATGATCTCTTAAAAATTTTAATCGTTCAAAGAGTTTATCATCATCCAAAAGTAACATTCCTCCTTCGCCAGTCGTCAGTGTTTTGGTCCTGTGAAAACTAAAAAAGGAAACTAGCCCAAATTTACCTGCTCTTATGTTTTTATAGGTGGAGCCCAAAGCTTCTGCCGCATCTTCCAAAAGAGGAATGTGGTGGTGGCCACAAATCGATTGAAGAGCCTCCATATTCGGCATGTTACCGTAAAGATCAACTGCGATAACGGCTTTGGTTTTTCGAGTAATCGCCTTTTCAACGGAAGAAGGGGCGATACACCAATGCTCGGGATCAATATCGACAAAAACTGGAGTGGCTCCTATCAGTTTGATAGGTGAAGCCGTTGCAACCCAAGTACATTCAGGAACGATCACCTCATCCTCCTGTCCAATTCCTAACCCATAGAGTGCCAAATGAATGGCGGATGTACAATTCGGTGTCATTAAGGCGTATTGACGCCCATGCCAATCTGCAAACGCTTTTTCAAAAGCTTCACAATAGTAATAGGTTTTTTCGCCATACCATCCATTGCGCATAGCATCTTCTACGATTTTTATTTCGTGTTCGGTAATTGAAGGGCCAGCCATGTAAAAAGGCAGTTTCATAGAAACTACGCGTCCAATCCTTTATTGTGATAAATCGCCTGCACTTTTTTCGACAAAAGGAATTTTTCAATGCGGTTTTTCCCTTTACGAATACTTCTTTTCCTCATATTGAATTCTGGATTGAACACCATCGTCCCATGATTCAAGTGCACGACATATTTCAACATTTCAAAAGGTTCCAAAAGACAAGCTTTATACCCTGCTACCTGGATGGCACAGTGTAAATCCCGTTCACAATCCCCTCCTGTATCATAACGAAGCCCTAGCTCGCTAAATACTTCTCGCCTATATAAAGCACAGTGACTACGAATATAAAAAGGATTTCGATGAGTTCCTTCCCGAGCGACCTTGCTTAAACCAACAAACGATTCCAATCTTTTAAGGAAAATTTGAAACGGTGTTTTGAGTTCTAACTTATAAGATCCCACAGCATATCGCTCGGAAGAAGCCTGTAATGAACCCAACAACCACTTTAACCAATCCGAATGAATAGGAATACAATCCGTATGCAAAAAAAGAATATACGGTTTTGTCGCATGGGCGACCCCAATGTCAAAAGAACGAACGGCTAATTCTATAGGTGTTCCTTGACATGAAAATTGTTCTATCAATTGAATCCACTTCACTTGTTTGAGATAAGACAGTGCAGGATCACTTCCCGATCCATTGTCCACTACAATGACTTCATGGTCGAGATTGGTATAATTCCGAATCGAGCGAAGACAAAGCTTAGCCAACAACTCTGTTTTGTAATGTGGAATAATGATAGAAACGCTCATCTTGTTTTTGAATGCGCATTTTTAAGAAGATTGAGCGTATCTCGTATCCCTTCCTTCAAATGCATTTGGGGCGAAAATCCTGCCTGCGCTAAGTGTGTACACAAAACCTCGTAAGAAAGCTGATTCATGATCTCATGCTTCACAAATTTTAATTGCACAGAAGGGATGACTGCTTGAATTTCATGAATGACTTCTCTCACTGTTGCATTCACGGACACAACATTATAAATACGACTATCCCATAAAGAATGGCTTATTAAAAAAACAATCGCACGCAACGCATCATCCAAATGTAGATAAGGTCTTTTTTGGTCATACGCCGTTTCCCAAACTGTGAGAGGCAACTCCATGACCGCTTGCCAGCAAAATTTGTTAATGGCTGTGTGAAAACGCATGCCCGGTGAAGTACCATAAATAGTCCCAAAACGGCAAATAGCAGCCAAAAGACCAAAATCTTTACAATTTTTCAAGATAAAGTTTTCTTCTTTGAGCTTGATCTCTGCATAAGGACTTTGAGGATTGAGCACTTCTCTCGGACAATTTTCATCAACTTTTAAAGCTTGAGAACCATATACACTGGTAGAAGAAATATAAAGCAGAGGGGTCGCTGTTTGAATACAAGCCTCCACTACTTTTTGAGTGGACTTAAAATTAACCGCCTCCATCTCACTCTGCATTTCAAAACTACGTGTCGCATCTGTCATGGCAGCAAGATGAATCAGCACATCAGCATCTTGAGTATGCTGTGCAAGTTCAACCGTTCTCACATCACCCTCTTCAAAAATGTAATGGACATTGTCCGGTAGGTTAAATAATGCCGCATACCGTTGTGTGGATAAATTGTCTATCATGCGAATTTCAACTTTCGGAAAATGAAGGGGAAATTGTCGGATCAGATACGAGCCAATATGGCCCAACGCACCTGTAACCACTATTTTTTTAGACATTCTAGTTCCTCGCGATAACGCACGTACGCCGAATAGTCTCGAATATAATCCGCTTCATCAAAAAAATCATCACACAATACCACTAAAACCGTTCCTTCTGTTTGATACAGTTGGGAAGACCAAATGCCAGGAGGCACATAAAGTGCTTGCTGAGGAGACGACAATTGAAACGTTTTCTTGTTTTTACCATCGTCACAGATATTCATGAGAATACCATTCGTACAGATCATTACTTGCGTTAACTGACGATGAGCATGATCCCCTCTCACTGCATTTTCTGTTGCGGTGACAATAAAAACCCGTTTAATAATAATAGGAATATCCTTTTCAACCTCAAGAAACACTAAAGTTCCATTTCGCTCCGCACTTCCCCGCAAAGAAATGAGTTTGACATCATGGATAGTATTCATACCATTTTAAAAAAAGCTCTTATGGTTGAAATCACATGATTGTGATCATCTTCCGAAAGCTCAGGATAGAGCGGCAAACTTAAAATCTGCTCTGCGATCATTTCAGTAACTGGAAAATTTTTAGTTTTTATTTTTTCTAAATAAGCATTGAGATTGTAGCGAGGCGCCGGGTAATGAATACCTGGAGAAATGTTGTGTACCTTCAGATAATTTAAAAGCGCCTCACGCACTTTGGTCCGAATGACATACAAGTGATAAACCGAATAAGTTTCTGGCCGTCTGCTCAGCAACACCAAGGGAAGGTCTCCCAACCCCTTATGATACTTCTCTGCTAATTTCACTCGCTTCTCATTATCTTTCAGCAAAAAAGGCAATTTGACTCTTAAAATCGCCGCCTGTATTTCATCTAAACGAGAATTGATACCCATCTCAAGAGGCAGACGATGTTTGTCCCATCCATATTGCCTTAATCTTTGAATCTTCTCTGCAATTCCTAAGTGTCGAGTAACCACCATGCCACCATCTCCAATCGCTCCCAAATTTTTTGTCGGGAAAAAACTAAAACATCCGATGTCACCCCACGTTCCAACGTAACGTTCCTTGTAACACGCACCTGTTGCTTGAGCACAGTCTTCGATAAGCTTCAAATGATTTTGTGCGCAAATCGCCAAGAGTAGAGAAAGCTCCACAGGTTGCCCATATAAGTGAACCGCAATAACGGCCTTCGTCCGAGGCGTGATGGCTTTGATGACTTCATTGGGATCAATGGTTAAACCATTTTCTTCAATATCCACCAAAACAGGCTGAGCTTGGGCCATACAAACTGCAGCCACCGTTGCAACTGCAGTATGCACGGGAACAATTACTTCATCACCCGCTCCAATACCAAGGGCTCGTAAAGCAAGATGCAGTGCATCTGTTCCACTACCAACCCCCACTGCATATGGGATATCTAAAAATTGAGCAAACTCAACTTCGAAAGCTTCGACATTTTCCCCCAAAATATATTTTCCACTCCGAAGGACTCGTCTGACTGCAGCATCCATTTCGTCTTGATGCGCCTGATATTGTGCGCGGGGATTAGAAAATAAAATCAGAGGGGTAACAGCCACTTTCCGCCTACTTTTACAAAATTCTTTTCTTTTTCAAAAATTTCCTTTTGATGGTTCCAAGCAAAAAGAACAGCGAGATCTGGATATTGCTTCAAAAAATCCGAGTGGGGTTTTACGGGAATGTGCATACCTGGACTATATCTTCCCTGCTTGAGAGGCGTCGTATCACAAATAAATTCAATCAAGGTCGGCCCAATATTACAATAATTCAAAATGGTTGTGCTCTTGGAAGTGGCAGCATAGCCGATGACTCGCTTCCCGTATTTTTTATGCGCTTCTAATGCCATAACTAATTTCTGCCTCGAACGTTCACAGTTTTGCTTAAACGCCAAGTACGTTTCCACTAAATGCAGCTTTTGCTGATGTTCTGCTTCCAAATATTGTTTGACTCTGGCATCAGGTTTAACAGAACTTTCTTTTTTGACAAGCACATAACGCATCGATCCCCCATGCGTTGGTTGAGGCATGGCATCAACCAATTTAAAACCCAATCGACCAAAAATATTTTGCACCGCCTGTAATGAAAAGATATAAACATGCTCATCATAAATCTGGTCATATGATGTTTTTTGAATCATGTCGCCCAAGTAAGGATCTTCGAAAATAAAAAACCCATCCGGTTTTAAAAGTTTTTGTAAACCTTCCGCAACTTCTTGTAAATTAGCAATATGACAAACCACATTCGCCGAAAGCACCACATCCGCATGTCCCTCTGCAGAAACAATCTCGTTAGCCAATTCTTTTGAAAAAAATCGAATGAGGGTGCGTACACCGTGCGCCATCGCCACTTCAGCTGTGTTAGAAGACGGCTCGATACCCAAATGTTTGACTTTATTTTGCGCAAAGTGCTCCAATAAAATCCCATCATTACTTCCTAACTCCACGATGAATGGATCTTCTCTACCTTTTAGATATTCGCACATCGCACTATGCGCAAACTGTTTGAAATGCTCCCTCATCGCTTGAGAGGTACGTGAAAAAAAAGGATAACTTGAAGTAAACATCTTCTCCGGTTTAGGCTGATAAGCGATTTGAAACACAGCGCACTCATCACAGAACGCCGGCATCAACTCATAAAAGTATTCATGCTGAAATTGTGAAGGTAACAAAAAGCCATTCGCAAGCGGCATTTTGCCGAAGTTCATAAACGGTTGAATAGCGTTTTGGCAAATTTTACACTGCATCCTGAAAAGATCTCCTACTTCCTTTTCCTCAAACATAAAAGGCGAATGGGTCCAAACTCACCGCAAAACGGAAGGTGAACAGCAAACCGATGATGGTCACTAAAATAGTCCTGCACTTCTCCTCTCTCAAAGCAAATTTTGGGATAAATCACTCGGGTCACTAAGTAGTAGCTGCTACTGATATTGATGTCCTCTTCAACCTCAAATTTATCTTTAAGATAATCTATTAATCGATTTTTTTGAAAGAAAAAATTGTGCTCTCGAATAGGAATTTCAGATAAACCAAATTGGTTTCTCACTTGATTCATTTTTTCTTGGTTTTCAACGAAGCTCTCAACCATGAGATATAAACCACCCTCATTTAAGGAGGTGTGAATATGATGTATGGCAAGTTTTTGCAGATCCCATGAAGGAATATTAATGAGGCAGCGGGTTGTGTATATAAGATCAAAAGAGCCCTTCAAACTTTTAGAGAGAATATCCCCTTCTGCAAAGTCAACATTGGTCGCCCCGCTCGTAAGAAGAACTTTTCTCGTATTGTTAAGCATGGCAGATGAATAATCAAAACCAGAGAAGGCTATACTCGGAAAGTGACTCGCTAAACGTGTCGTTGTCCGACCATCGCCGCATCCTACATCGGCTACAGAACTTGGAATGTATTTTTGGATGCGTTCACGTAAAATGTTGTATTCTATCTCGCGCAGATAAAAATCTTGTGTGGTAGACTGAGCGCTTGCGTCTTGCGCTGCACGATCTTCCCAATATTTTTTGACTTCTGCGACATTCATCATGTTCTACCCTGCCATGGTATTCAATTGGTTTAAAATCAAGAAGAATATCACACGCTTAGTTTAAATGAATTAAAATTGGGCGTAACCGGCATCCCTCGCCAATATTAGGCTGCTATGGGCCACTCAACTTTCCCAATAATTGTCCGATGCGGATATAATTTTTCCGTTTGGCGACGTATACGATACTGAGTGAATTCATCCCAATCACCGTTTAGAAAAGTGCTCCTGATATCCAACATCGCCTGAGCCCCAACTATCGTCCAACGCCTACCCGCTCTCTCCAAACGGTCTTTGACAAAATGTCGGCAGGCGCTTATTCGCGGAGTGTAAAGATGGCCTAAATCCATTGACACATTCCAACCCAAAACATAATATCACCTAAATATAAATCACCGTGGCCAATGCTATAAGAAAGGGAAATGTCCTCTGTTATCAATGTCTTTAGCTTTATAAAGAACTCTCGATAATTTTCTAAAAATTCTCTGCCTCCCAACACCTGTTTCACCAAATCCGTGATTATTTCTAACGCATTTGGTGGAAACAGATGGTTGGCTGCTTGCTGAACTATCCCATAGTCAATATAAGTAGAAAATAAATTCTGGATTAAACGCTCTAACAAACCAAAATCTGCTTTGGTAACCATGCATCCATCGATGAGTTCTTCCATAAAATAAGGCGGGTTTTCATCTAAGTAAGTTAAGTGACCCCCTTGTCAAGACCACGACTTAAATAATTTTTGGGAGATTTCGCCTTTCAAATTTAATTAAAATAATTGCTGTTGTGCCTGTGGAATTGTGGACGAGAAGCCAGCGAATGTGGGCAAGTTGTGGGGAACGCGTTAGCGTTATCCATAACTTGTCCACATGTCCCGAAGGGCGCTGGCTGATCCGAAGGACTCGTCCACACTTCCACAGGCTCCTTATCAATCCTGCCAAAATATACTTCAGCAGGTGTTTTATATCCCAACGATTGATGCCATCGTTTGTGATTATAAAATTTAATGTAGGCCTTAATAGCTTTCCTTAGTTCTATAAGGTTCCCGTATTCGTTTAAGTAAAACTCTTCTCGTTTAAAACTTCTCCAAAATCGCTCAATGTAAATGTTGTCCCTACATCGACCTTTGCCGGTCATACTCACTTTGATTCCGCCCTCTCGCAAAAAATTAACCCATTCCTCACCGGTAAACTGACATCCTTGGTCACTGTTGATGATTTCAGGTCTTGCGAGCGTTAATCCCGATTTTAACGCATCTATGCAAAATGTCGTCTCTAATGTGTTGGATAGAGACCAACCCACAACATATCGGCTATACACATCTATTAACGCGACTAAGTACATAAATCCATGCCTCATCCGTAAGTAAGTGATATCAACCATCCAGGCTTGATTAGCCCGGATAATCGGCAAATTACGCAGCAAATAGGGATGTATCGCTTCTAAGTGATTCCGTCTACTAGTGTTCGGACCAGGGTAAATCGCCCTGATGCCTCCCCAATTCATCAACCTTTGAACCCGTTTGCGATTGACCTGATAACCATAAGCTTGCAGCTCCTTGGTTATACGACGGTACCCGTAAAAGGGATATCGTTCCCAAATCTCTCGAACCTCGTTCAACAGGCCGATATTATCAACTTTAACCTCTTTCCCTTCATAGTACAGCCCACTCCGGTTGACGCCTAATAGCCTGCATTGGCAACGCACACTCAGTGCTTCTTTTAGATCAATAAGTCCTCGCCTTTGCTCAACTGAAATTTGCCAAAGGCTTTTTTTAAAAAATCACGCTCCATGGTGAGTTGACCAATCTTTTCATACAAACTGTTTCTCGTGCGTTCCTGTTGAGCTGCAGTAGTTGCTGATTTATCCGCCTTGCTAAATACTTGCGCCCCTTGCTCAAATAACTGCTTCTTCCAAACATGCACTTGCCCAGGAGCTACTTCAAAACGTTGGCAAATCTCATTCAACGTCGTCTCACCCTTTACAGCAAGCAACGCAATTTCAAATTTGGCTGTTGCCGACCACTTCTTCTTTTGCCTCATTTCTAACCTCCAAATGAAAGCTATTATCTCTCAAAATTTTTAATTCGAGTGGTCTGAAAAATGGGGGTCATTATAATCATAACGCCTCATCCCATCAGTTGGACTCACAAACGCATGGGTGTCTAAAACACTACCTGTCCAAATCCGGCCTGGCGAAAGTCCTCGCTCACTAAAGATGCGTTTACCTTCAGTCACCATCTCAGGGGTTAGGTCGAATCCATAAAGCTCAATACCCAGATCAGTAATATCTCTTAGAAAAGAAGCTGGTCCACACCCCGCATCTTATGAGCGTCTTCGCTTTAAAGTCTCGCAACAATTGTCGCAAGAGTTCCCTATGAACGGGTGGATAAGGCGCCTTTTCTCCATAATACTCGTCATAGTAAGTTTTACCCCAGGTTGAATAACATTTTGCAACCGCTTGTTCGTGGACTTTCATCTTTATTTAAGTCAAAAACGCCCGAAGCGTAAACTTAGTACTAGGTTCCTGCAATCGCTCTATCTCTAAAGCAGAAAAACCCGCACAAGAAATCAGCAATGCAGTCGAAACAAAACTAAACACATGCAAGTGATCAATAAAAAATTCTTCTCGTCCGCTCCCTTCGTTTTGCGCCAGCTCTCCATCCGGCAATTCAATATACACAATACCCCTACTATTTAAGAAAGATCTCGCCCTACGTAACATCGCCACTGGATCTGCCACATGCTCCAAAACCTTGTTGAAGGTGATGAGATTATAACGGTCAGACGGAGTTGCCTCAAAAAAGTCACTACACAACGTGGGTATCTTGAGGTAGTCCTGAATGTGCTCCATAGCTTTCGGATCAGGATCGAGCGCAATCACGTCATAACCGCGCTTGGCCATAGCATAAGGAAAGACTCCCAAACCAGATCCTACATCTAGTACTCTATAGCTCGCAGGTGTGTGCTTCAGATCACGCTCGCGCAAAAATGACTCGATGCGATTACAACGACCGGTATTGTCAGATTTTTCAGGATCTAGCGCAATGATGTGTTCGAAGGTTCGATGCATTCCCGCTACATCCTGATAGGTTGAGTTATTGTATTCACCTGAATATAAAGCCAACAGCTCCATTTGATGCATAGAATAAAAATGGCCACACACTTCACAGGCAATGATCTGACGATGATAGGTGCTTGGCTGTATGAAGTTAAACCCCGTTTCCCCTTCCGGAGGTGACACATACTCAAAAACATCTCGAAATCGAGTGGACCCACAGAACATGCACTGCGTGATAGAACGCTTCTTCATCCATTAACCCTTTGTCATTCTTTTCTCAAGCACTTGGAGATGTTCAAGCGTGTCCATCCAACAGATAATGGTAAGAGGTTCACTATTCACATATTCCTGAAAGAGATCTTCTTTCCCTCTCTCTACTAATAGAATGAAAAACCGATTCTCCCTGTTCTTCACTAATGCAGCTCGTAACTGAAAATCTGCAAGACGACCATTTAACGAGGGTGTCGCATAAAACCCCCAGGCTTTACGGGTCACATCATATTCATGCCCAGAACCACTCACAAAGGTGACTTGCTCATTGGGCTGTAACTCCAGAGTACCGCAGTCTTTAATGACAATTTTTCGGTCATACCCCGCCTCGTATTCACGCGGCGGGTACTTCTCTTTAAATTTCATCACCACCTCCAGTCTGGAATTAAAAAGTCTCGAATTTTCCAAATGTCCAGATCTCGGTACCAAATACCCAGATTACGATACCGCTCAACAGCCTTAAAAAAACGGTCCTCACTCACACTAATAAAAGCACAGAATTTTTGAATATCCGAAACAGGTCTCTCTTCTCCTCTTTCCTTCAATATCTCCAGTGCCTGATAGCGAGTTAAGCGCCCATTACGAATTTCGAGCGATAAATTGTCAAAGCTGCGTGTGAACCCAAATTTATACCACTTCATCCAATGGTGAATGGAAATAAAATCATCATCGAGATCTGCATAATTATAAATTCCTGTCCGAGGAGAACTCGCTATTTCAAATCCATGTGCCTTGGCAACCTTGAGACTTGTTTCAACATCCCACTTAAAGTAATACCCCATAAATATGGCTTTAATGTCGCGTTCTTCAAGCTCTTCATCGGTTGGACCAAAATATGAACTTAAATCTTTTTCAGAAAGTTCAGAATCAATCCAGTCATGTGCTGTTGTTCCATGAGTTACCCCATGCGCGGAAAGCCACTTGCTGTCCAAACGAAATCCCATCAATGCCTCATCTGCTCCACCATATTCAAAAGCAGAATTCTCACCCCATACCACAAGTGGAATATCAAATTTAACCGCAATGGAGAGCGGAATGTTAAAAAGAGCCATATGCATAGGGATCGCTGTAGCCCCATATTTCTCAAAGGCTTTAAGCAAAAACTTTTTTTCCACCTCTGGATTGACCTGCCAGTCTACGTGGTCAACTCCCAGCCGTACCAGGTTGTCAAGATTTTTCTGACCAATCGCTGTCCGAACTGGAGTTTTCCAAGTGACTGTCAATGGACGTAGACCATACTCTAAACACTTAACGACTTGCCAGGTACTATCCTTTCCTCCACTCACTGGGATCAGACAATCAAATCGGTTAGTCCGTAATTTAACGTGTTCTACCAGCTGACGGAAAGCTTTTTCCCGCTCATCCCAATTGATCTCTTTTTGCTTCCGCCCACTATTCTTACACGCATTGCATATCCCATCCGCGCCCATTACGATACCTGGCCGAGTGTCTGGAAGGATACAGCTTGTACACCACCTCATAAATTCTGCTCCAAAAAGAACTCTGCATTAATCAGGCTAAACAAAAATTTACTGTAATGATTGGGCAGAACATCCTCTTTAAAAAGAGGGGCAACTTTATCCCATTGAACCCATTCAAATACAGAGTTCCGTGGATCAAGTAACTGTGCACATACCTCCTTATTTTTCAAATCAAACAGTGAATGGATGGAAGCATTAAAGCCTTTTTTTTGCCGGTCGAGTCGGACTTGATCATTCAGTATGCCATTGACTGACTCCCGCAAAAGATACTTACCGTAACCACCACGAATTAAGTACTCTGGAGGTACAGAATACATGAATTCACATAAACGAGAATCCAAATAGGGACTACGATTCTCGACGGAATAGCACATGGAATTAAGATCATCCTCATGAAGGATCACCGGTGTAGCCTCATGAAACAATTCATTTAACATACGATTTCGAAGCAGCGAATCACAAAAATGCACCTCGCTAAATGCTCCTTGAAAGTGTTCTGAAGCACTAGGTGTCAACCAATCCCAAAATTCCCTGTGGTTATCAAAAACATGATCACGAAAGCCTGGATTTTTAGCATACAAATCTGGATCACGTAGAATGGGATTTCGCACAAAGCGAGCAATATTTTCCTGCCAGTCCTTCAAACAATCCTCATAACCCGTTCTTCCTCGCATCTCGTGCAGGTGCAAAAGAAAATGGTCGTAATAACCCGTATAAAGTTCATCGGCTGCTGTGCCTGAAAAAGCTACTCGATAGCCATTCTGGAAAATGCTCTCTGAAAGTAAAGAATGAACATAAAAGGTAGTCGTTGCAACCGGAACATCATGATATTCAATCAAGGCCTTTAAGCGCCCTATTCCCTCCTGCTGTGGGATCTCGATTAAAGTGTGTTTGCAGCCCACATCACGCACCGTAGCCATGATGTTGTTATATTCGTTATATCGTTCATCAGCCTCAATGATCGAAAAGGTCGCCACATCACAGTTAAATTGCTTGGCAGCAATGGAAACCAACGATGCCGAATCCACACCCCCACTTAAACAGAATGCAAGCGGTACATCAGAACGAAGACGAATACGGATACTTTCAAAGAGATGCCGTCTAGAGCCCTCAATAGCTTCCGCAAGCGACATCTTTTTAGGCTCAACTTTTGGCCACCAATAACGTACAATGTTTGAATTTAAGCGAGCATCCACCTGCAGTGTGCTCGCATAAGGTAACTCCCGTATCTCCTCAAAAAAGGTTTCAGACTGTTTGTACAAGGATTTGTAACCTAAAATAAGATAACGCAAAAGCTGCTTCTGATTCACCTTGAAGCGTTTTCCAGAAAGCGCCTTCAGGGCCTTAATTTCAGACGCGAAATAAAGCCCATCGCTCGTTTGATAAGTGTACAAAGGCTTTTCCGAAAAGCGGTCACGGGAAAGTAATAAGTGTTGATTTCGCCGGTCCCAAATGGCAAAACTCCACATCCCCTCGAATTTTTTGACACAATCAGGACCGTAGGCAAGGTAGGCTTGCAAAAGAACTTCGGTATCAGAAGTAGTGCCAAAGGTGATGCCAGAGCGTTTTAACTCTTCCTTAAGCTCAACATAGTTGTATATTTCCCCATTAAATACAACGGTACAATTCCCAATGGTAAACGGCTGATTGGAACGTTCATCGAGATCAATAATGCTTAACCGGGAATGCAAAAACAGCACATTTAAGTTCCCATTTTCTGGGAAACTTGAGACATACTCATACTTTTGCACATCGGGCCCACGGTTTTTCATCAAGCTCAAGGTCTTCTCGATTTTAGAGGCCTCAATGCTTGAATACCCAATAAATCCTGCAATTCCACACATATTTAAGCGAGATCTCCTAACGTAACCCACTCACCGACCTTCAATGAACGAACCAACTTGCGACCAATCAAGCAAGTTTCATCAGCCGGTGGCCTACTGATTGCAGAGCGTACCCATATGAGATGCTTGCCCTCAAGCGTTGTTCCAACCGGAAGTTCCATGGCTGCTGCAATAGACCGTCGCACAGAAGGTCTTAGTTCCTCTTCACAAGGCTGAGATTTTTTTTCTCCAGTACCCAATAAAATTTCCACTTGCCGAATAGCATCTACTAACTGACGAAAATCCAAGGGATCTGCAGAAAGAAGATGATCTCGAAAATCAGAATGGTGTTTATCCAAGGTAAAGTGTTTTTCAATAATTCGCGCACCCGCAGCCACTGCATATGTCGAAGCTTCAATCCCAATCGTATGATCTGAATAGCCAATCACCGTATCTGTGAAATGGGCTTTGAGTGTTGCGATGGCACGAAGGTTCGCTTGCTCGCAAGGCACAGGATAATTGGTTACGCAATGCAATAACGCAAGTCCTGGCAAAACACCTCTTTCCTCCCAAATGTGATGAATGCAGGCATGCAGCCTTTCAATCAGCAACAAATCCGCAAGTCCCGTTGAGACAATCATCGGTTTCCCAAACCCCGCTACCAGCTCAATCAACGGATAAAACGTATTATCCCCCGATGCAATTTTAAAAATGGGTTGAATGGTATTTAAGAACTTCGCACTCTCCAGATCAAGCGGTGTTGAGAAAAACACCACACCCACCCGTTTCGCTAATTGAGCGAGCGATTCAAATTGTTCAAATGACAGTTGAAATTTCATTAACCGCTCAAAACGACCTGTGTCCTTTCGAGAAATATATAACTCTGGGATAAATGTTTGAAACTTAACCGCATCGGCACCCGCTTCAGCTGCACGTCCAACCATTTCTTGGGCAAGCGTAAAATCTCCCTCGTGGTTATTGCCGATTTCAGCAACAATCATCACTTTATCATCTAGATTGATATTTCCGATTTGCATTACAAATCCCTCACCCAACCCCCACTATGATAATGCAAGACATACTGTGCCCCCGTTAGGCGAAAACCGAGAGCTTCATATAAACGCACCGATGAGATATTCGCCGCTTGGGTACCCACCTTCATTCGCTGAGGCTTCCGATGATCGCCTGAACCGTAACAAGATGCATAAGAAATGAGCTCTCGCCCAATACCCTGCCCTTGATAAGAAGGATCCACGCCTATTAAATCAATCACAAGAATGTCTGATTGCCAAAACAATTGTAAAAATCCAACAACCTGACCAGCTCGCTCTGCCACCACCATGCCCTCTCCACGCTGGCCAGTGAAATAGTTGTTGGCCCACTCCGATTTAATAGCATTCGCTGTTTCAGTCGAGATCATGGGATCAAGATGGAAACGAGAGTATTGGAAGGCAGCTGCAGCAATACGAACCACCGCATCACGGTCAGCGGGAACTGCAAACCGCAGGTTTGCGTTGACCTCTCGCGATTGAATTCCACCCTCAAAAGTCAAGGCCAAATCGACCACCCGAAATCCCAAATCGTTTAAACGCCAGACTGTAGCAAGAAGGGAAGCTTCAACCTTGGCATAAGCAAAAATGGGTAATGACGACTCTAAAAGCGATAAAGACTCACCTCCAACAGCCTCCTCGATCCGCCAAGCTTCACATCCTAATTGTTGAGTTAACCAGTTGTCTGGCTTAAGGTACAGTAAAAGAGGCTGAATAACTTTAGTGTTCACGAAAGAGTTCGGGTTCTTCTCTGGCTAATTGTTGATACCACTTAATGTATTGCACATAGCCCTTTTCTAATGGGTATTGTGGCGCATAGCCCAATAATCGCCGGGCTTTATCAACACAAAGCGTTCCACGCTCCGGCATCAAATTATCCCGCGGATTATGGACCAACTCCAAATTAGGAAAATACTCATGCAACAAATGCGCCATCTCGACTATTTTCCTTGCACTCCCGTAGGTCATATTAAAAGTTTCATTTCTGGCTTCTGGCTTGATAATGCAAAGTATCACCCCTTGTATTAAATCTTGAATATAAGTGAAATCCAATGCATCCGAACCGTCACCATTGACAGTCAAGGACTTACCACGAACTGCATTCTCAATAAATGCCTGCCCAACCCGCCGACTCACACAGCGTTCTCCATAGAGCGCAGAAGGCCGAACAATCGTGTAAGACGTCCCAAAAACTTGGTGATAGCCGATAACCAATTTTTCGGCCCCATATTTAAGCGCACCATAAATACCCAAAGGATTGCAGTGGCGGTCCTCGGTAACTGCAGCACCTTCAAAATTACCGTACACCATAGAGGAAGAAAAATAGATGACATGGAGATTTTGATCTCGTGTTGCATCCAGCACATTTTCTAGCGTTCGCATACTGTGATCAAAGGTTGAAAAAGGATCTTTGTTAGAACGATTAGCATGCGCGACCGCCGCAAGATGGATCACAACATTCGGCTTGATCAAACTTAAACATCGGCTCACCAAATGATAATCCCGTATATCTATTACATGAAGCACAACTTTGGCTGCACGAAGTAACTCAAGTCTTTGATTGATGAGCTCAATATAAAAAGCACCCCTCGAATTGGCGGCAGTCCCACTGCTATATTCTCCAAGATTATTCACGCCAAGCCCATCAACCACATGAACTTCTGCACCCAATGATTTCAGTTTAAGCGCGAGATTGTGACCAATAAACCCAGCCCCACCCATCAGAGCAATACACTTACCTTTCAAGACATTGACATCGAACATGTCATCTCCTCCATAATCTTTTTTATTCCCCCAGCAATTCTCTTCATATCGCGACTTCCCAAATGAGGCCCCACAGGGAGTGCAATCGACTGGCGAGAGAGCCTCGCCGCGTTTGGAAACTGTGTATCATCATAGCCATATTTATTTCGGTAATAACTCATATGAGGTACGGGCTGAGGATAATACACACTCGAACCAATGCCTTGAGTGGTAAGCAAGTCCATAATTTGTGCCCGTTTGGAAGCAAAACCATCGTCCAAAATAATAGCTAAGCAATAATGACAACTGGTAAGACGGCCCATGGGTGCTGGAAGTACTCTTAAACCATCGGTTGACTCAAGATATTCTGAAAGTACTTGATGATTTTCAGCCCGTTTGGTAAGGAAGGTAGGCAGCTTTTTAACCTGCTCGATTCCAATAGCGGCATGAATTTCACTCATACGATAGTTAAAGCCTAGTGTTATCACATCATACATACCCGGAACTTTCCGTTCCCCATGTGTACGGTCCACACCAAAAGCTTTTTTAAGTTTAAGCTGTTTGGCGAGTTCGCCATCGCGAAGAATAACCATTCCTCCCTCAGCAGTGGTGATATGTTTGACTGGATAGAAGGAGAATACCCCAGCATCACCCTGCAAACCGGTATGAACCCCATCCACTTTGGCACCCAAAGAAAGCGCACAGTCTTCCAATACAAAAAGGTTATGCCGCTTCGCAATGGCTAAAACTTGTCGCATATCTACCGGCACACCAAGATAGTGAACAACGACAATCGCACGAGTGCGAGATGAAATGGCCGCTTCTATTTTAGAAATATCGATATTGCCTGTTTCAAGTTCCGAATCCACAAATACGGGCTTTGCACCTGTCAGCTCTACGGCATGCGCCGTTGCAACATGCGTTTGGGCCGGAACAATCACCTCATCTCCTGGGCCATAACCCATTGCAAAATAGATAAGATGCATGCCTGCTGTACAGGAGGATACGGAAACAGCATGCGGTGCACCCGTAAATTCAGCAAACGCTTGTTCGAAAATCGTGGCACGAGGCCCATGCACTAAAATAGATCCGTCCAAGACTTCACGAACAGCGTCTCGCTCTTCTTGCCCAATCATGGGAATAGCAAAGGGAATATTCATAGTCTCAAATATATTGCACTTTTATTTTTTTTGAAGCACTGCCCGCTTTTTCAATCGCAAAACAGACGGACATCGCACGAAAAACATCTTCTGCAGTCACGTCCATCAAAAAAGAAGGCTCCATAATAGACCGGGTAAAATTCTCAATCAAATCGCTTTTAGCTACTCCAGGATAAGGTGTGTCTATTGCAGAAGGATCCTCTTTGCCACTCTGATATAACCATGCGCCTTTTGGCGTGTTTTCAAACGTAGCCGCAGTACCATACACGGAAAGTTTATGAAAATGAGGGTAAACACACCCAAAATTAGCCGTTACCTTTCCTACCCCTCCACTTTTAAATTGGATAATACTGACGACCATATCGTGATATCGAAAAGACGACCCTTCGGTAGACCGTTTATTTCCAAATGCGGACACTTCCACAATGTCCTCCTCAACCAACCAAAGCAGTAAATCAATGATATGAACGCCCCCTCCATACACAACAGAATAAAAAGGAAGGCTTCCTCGCCATCCTTCTGTTATTTTGTGCAAACGACCATAATTGTAATCTCCTTCTATATAAAAAATTTTTCCTAAAACACCCGACTGTATTTTTTGTTTTAAATCGATAAATCGAGGAGACTTTCTCAAAATGAGATTGGAGGAAAGTTTTAAATGGGGCTTGGCATTGAGTTGTTGCCGTATTCTACAAGCCTCTTCCTCAAATAAGCACAATGGCTTCTCAACAAAAACATGCTTGTTGTTTTGTAACGCCTGCACAATCTGATCAGCATGATAATTATCATAGGAAGCAATGGATATCACATCAATATTTGGATCACTTAAAATATCTTCCGCATGCGTGATTAAACGACGGATTTTCCAACGTGAACCTACCGCTTGGAGTTTTTGGGGATCAAAATCACACAGTGCTTCAACTGTGCAATGAGGGGCCTTCCTATACCCCTCAATATGCTGCTCTCCTACACCCAACCCAATGATCCCAACTCTTAAGGCTGTTTTATTTCTCATGACTCAAAATCTCATGATAGAGTCCCACAACTTCTAGCCATGTATATTGCCAATGTGGTTTATTCATTTTCTCCACTATTTTTTGGATGAGTTTCAAGTCGCCGACTGTGTCTACAGAAAGATGTATGTTATGGCATGGTAGTTCGGCTGTAAAAGGTTGAATGTTAAAGGAAGGAGCCTGTTGATAACAGTAGCGCGTGACATGCTCCTGATCTTCTGGATCACGTAGAAGAGCGTACACTTCTCGAAACACTGAACTTTTCATCACCTCTACAGATTGGCCAGAAGGAAAGGTTCGGGTTTGAACATTCGTAACCAAATCAGGCTTATGTTGTAAAAATATTTCGATTGCCTGCTCGACTAAACGAAAATCGAGCAAAGGGCTATCTCCACATATACGGACAAAACCGTAGGGGGCATAAGTTTGCAGAATACTGTAATAGCGAGAAGCAACATTCGTCAATTCCCCTCTCCAGCAGGCTATACCGCTTTGTTCACAAAATTCAAAAATAGGATCATCGCTTCTTTCTATGGAAGTCGTCACAATAATAGTCTCTAGTTTTTTAACTTGCTTCAGCGAATCAAGCAAATACTGCAGCAAAGATTTCCCGTGAATGAGATACAGCACTTTTCCAGGCAATCGCTTTGAACTCATCCTGGCTTGTACAATCGCAATGATTGGAAAATGATCGTGAGTCATTGGTCATTTAGCCACAAGGGAGCACCTCGCAAAAGAAACTATAAGATATGCTAAAATGAAACTCTATTTTCAGCAATTCTATTTCCTATGATTAAACATTCTATTCCATTAAAATGGATCCTAATCCCTGTCGAAATTAAGCCACGTGAATTTGATGCACGACTGTTACTCAGTTGTTTTGCTGCGGAATCGGGATATAGCGTTATTTTAGGCAAAAGTTCCACTCTTCATAAACATCTTAAGCAGCTTCCAAAGGGTGTATATCTTTCTAAAAGCCTTTCACCAGGCAGTCTACCATACATCCAACACGTCACACGATTAGGGCATTTGGTTACAAGCTTAGATGAAGAGGGGGTGGGAGGCTATCTGGGAAAATATTACGCACAAACGAGACTGACACACGATATTCTTCCCTACATATCCCATATTTTTACATGGGGAAAAGAAGACACCAAAGCATTTTCAGAATGCTTTCCCGAATCTAAAGAAAAAATAGTCATTTCTGGAAATCCTCGCATCGATCTATGGAGAAAAGAATTTCGAGAAATTTATAAACCACAAGTTCAAAAGTTACGAAATCAATATGGTCAATATATCTTGTTTCCTTCTAATTTTTGGACATCCAGTCATGTCAATGGTCCAAATTTTGTATGGGAACAAGCTCGAAAATATGGCTTAAACTCAGAACAGAGTAATGAAAAGTTTTTGAGAGAACAATCGCATTATGTGGAATCCAATTACCAAAAAATCCTTGAAACGCTTCCCCTATTGGCTTCTGAAATAAAAAATCACCGACTTATCATCAGACCTCATCCCGTAGAAAGTCATAAACCATGGCAAGAATTAGAAAAAAAAGCCCCCAACATAAAGGTGATATATGAAGGGGGAATAACCCCCTGGATTTTGGGAGCAGATCTTATTATTCATCATGGATGCACCACTGGCATCGAAAGTTTTTTCCTAGAGGTTCCGTCCATCGCCTATTTGCCTTTTCAAGACGCAAAGTTTGACCCCCATCTCGCAAATTTATTGTCCTGGGCAAAAGTCTATGATTTTAATTCATTGAAAAATAGCGTCTTATCCCTTTTGGGAAATAAATTAGAACACCCTTATGCACATTTAAACGAACCTCAGACTATTGCCAAAGAAAATTTTGCTTCTATAGAGGAGGGTTTGTTTGCCTCAGATAAAATAATAGAAACCATTCACACTCTCCCTTTAACAAAAGAGCGTTTATGTTTTTCCCCCACTCCTCGCTGGGCTAAAGTGAGCGGACAAACTCTCAAAGGACTCAAAGAATATTTCATCCCAGAAAAAATACGTGTTGCAACCAAAAAACTATTCAAAAAAAAATATGTGCGTCAAAGCAAGCTATATACAGAGCAAAAGTTTCCAAGAACAACCCTGGAGGAAGCTCAAATATTTTTAAATCAGGCAAGAAATGTAGCTAACCGCTTTTATGCTGTCCAAGCTTGCCAGCTTGAAGAAAATTTATTTTGCCTTTTTCCAAAAGGAAGCGTTCAATAAAATGCATCAACATTTTTAACATCCTGTGACTCTTTTATTCTGCATTTTTAAATACTTCCCCTATGGCGGTCTGCAACGTTCTTTCTTGAATATCGCGAAAGAATCTCAAAAGCGTGGTTATTCTATCGATGTATGCACCCTGTCTTGGCAAGGAGATATTTTCCCTTTTTTGAATGTCATGATTGTTCCCACGAGAAGTTTCACAAACCATGGAAAGGCTATTGCCTTTGCCCGCTTCGTCCAGAAACAAAAGCTGAAAAAACCTTATGCGCTGGTCATTGGATTTAACAAAATACCGGGATGTGACGTTTATTATGCAGGTGACACGTGCCTTGCCGAAAGACTAAAAAATAAATATGCCTTATCTCTCCTCTTGCCACGATATAGAATTTATTCTCAATTTGAGCAGTCTGTTTTCAACAAACAAGGCTATACTCATATTTTCTTCATTTCAGAACGATCTAAAGCCTCTTATGTCCATCACTACCAAACTCCTGAAGACAGATTGCACTTACTCCCTCCAGGTATAAACCGTAACTGCATACCCTCTCAGAATCAAGAAAACATTAGAAATCAATTACGAAAAAAGCTAGGTGTTCAAGAAGATATTTTTTTATTGCTATTCGTGGGTTCTGGGTTTAAAACGAAAGGTCTTGATAGAGCTCTTCTCGCCATTTCTGCTTTACCCATCACACTTAAACAAAAAGTCTTCTTCGTGGTCATTGGAGAAGACAACCCAAAACCCTTTTTAAAACTGATACGGAAAATAGATTTAATAGAGAAGGTTCAAATATTTCAAGGAAGAAACGATATCCCCTTGTTTTTATGGGGCTCTGATCTTCTCATCCATCCTGCCTATCATGAAACCGCAGGCGCTATCCTCCTCGAAGCCATGCTCGCCGGCCTTCCGGTTTTGACCACAGATACTTGCGGTTTTAGTCACTATGTCGAGGAAGCCAATGCGGGAAAAGTGGTGCCCTCCCCTTTTGCTCAAGAGCTCCTCAATCAATATCTCATTGAAATGCTCACCTCCCCTGAACGAGAAACCTGGAAAAAAAATGGATTGCGGCTTGCCGAAAACCCCAATCTCTTTAATCGCGCCGAAAAAGCGGCGGACTTAATAGAAGCTATTGCGAAAAAGCCCTAACTCTCTCCCGCTTTAGTTACTGTATTAAGCTCTTGCAATGAAAGATGATTTTCTGAAGAAATCACCTTTTTACCCGTTTTAGCTTCCAATTCTAATCTGGCTTTTTGGGCAATGTTGCCACCTGTTTTACCTGCGGCTTTGTTTTCTTTCATTCCTTTGGCGTTAGTGGTTTCTGCAATTTGTCGAGTGGATAATTCTGCAAGCGCAGTAAAAATCAGCTCGGCTTCATTCATGTGATCGCGTAAATTCTGAGTCTTTAAGCCTTTGAGGTTTTTGTGTTCTTTGACACTGACTTCCGCCCATTCTTGATGAATGATATTGGTAAGAATCGCAAATTCATCGCCTTCTTTGATATCGTGATTTTTCCAGTAATCAGTGAGTTTATTACGGGTTTCCTGCCCCATCATCCGTTGCTGTATCCACTTTTCACTGAGTCCATATTGTTTCCAGGTGGTTCTGGCTCTATTCAGTGATTTTTCAGGATCGGCCATTTCTTGCATGCGCTCATAGCCCACTTTAGCCAACCATAGTTTGATAGGTTCCGCTTTTGGGCTGGGTATGGATTGAATCAGTCGCAACAGAATTTCAGCGTTGGCAACATCAGTCAGGTATTTTTTGCCGTCAGCTGCTTCTAATTTCAGTCGGTGACAATTTGTCACCGACTCACTACCTTCTTTGGTTAATCGTTCTTTTAGCTTATTCCAATATTTTCTGGCTGTCTGATAATCCGACTGTTGAATCAATGCGCGGACAATATCGACCACTGAAAACAACCAGGTTTCAGTTTTTTCATCATAAAGGCGACGAATTTTATAATCTTCAAAAATGGCTAGGTTGTTTTTCATGGTGGCTCCTTCTGGAGGGATGCATTATAACCTACAATCTCTATTAGTCGCTCTGAAAAAGTGGCTGACTTAACAGAAACTATACTGCGAAAAAATATTCGTAACCTAATTGCTTAACCTTATCTTCTTGTTCTATAATTAACACGTATTAAATTTATTAATACCACGTTATAAAAATGCCCCCCAAGCACCCAAATTCTGTTGTCAAACATTATTTGATTAAGCATCTTTCTCAATATCCAAAAACTATCGTTTCACAAGCAGCTGATTCTCTAGGAGTCACACGCACAACGGTACATCGGCATCTCAATGATTTGTTAGAGCAGGGGGAGATAATTAAAACAGGCAAAAAGAAAGGGTGTCGTTATTACCTCAAAAAGGAGCGAAATAAATCGCTCATTTTTCCCATCACACCCAACCTCGATGAATTTGAAGTCTGGAAAGCATATTTTTGGGATAACTTTAAAGAAACAAATTCTAACATTTTCGAGATCTCTGAATATGGTTTTACAGAAATCTTAAATAATGCCATTGAACACGCCCGTGCAAGAACAGTCCGTATTTCCTCAAACTGGCAGAAAGACAAGGTTGGTTTAATAATACAGGACGATGGAATCGGTATTTTTAAAAATATTCAATTGGCTTTTCAGTTCACTGAAATAAAAGAAAGCATATTGGAAATAACTAAGGGAAAGGTCACCACAGATCCTTCGCATCATACCGGTGAAGGATTGTTTTTTACGAGTCGTGCTTTTGACAGCTGTTCCATCAAAGCAAATGGGTTATTGTTTTTACGAGATAATCTAGAACAAGATTGGTTTGTTCAAACAGTTGATGAAAGTGCCGGAACATCTGTTTCTCTTTCTATTGCTTTAGATAGTCAAAGAAGCTTGCCTGCTTTATTTCGTCAGTATCAAACGCATAAAACCCTCGAATTTTCGAAAACGGATATTCCTGTTCAGTTAGTCATATTAGAAGGAGAACATTTGATCTCACGGTCTCAAGCCAAGCGGATTTTAAGAGGTCTTGAGCAGTTTAAAACCATTCGGCTGGATTTTAAAAAAGTAGACATTGTGGGGCAGGGCTTTGTAGATGAAATATTTAGGGTGTTTATTCGCCAATATCCTCATATCAAAATAGAATTTTGTAATGCAAACTCCGATGTTCAGTTTATGATTGAAAGGGGGATCCCAAAAAATTAGTTTGTGGTCGATTGGGGGCAATTCCGAGATTCCGGGGATACTATGCTAAGGGCCTGATTTTAAAGCATTCTATTACTCTGGGTTTCCCTGAAATTTTGGGAAGATACAGAATTTCCCTGCCCATTTTTTGACAGGATATAAAAAGCGCTATACTTTGTGAGCATGAACTGTAGAAATTTCATTTTCAGTGGACATGCTGTTCGCAGAATATTTGCACGAGATCTTCGTCACAAAGACGTAAAGGACGTAATAAAAAATGGTGCGGTGATTGCGGAATATTGGGATGACAAACTCTACCCCAGCTTTCTGATATTGGGCTTTGTAAATAAGCAGCCGTTGCATGTCGTTGTGGCGAAAGACAAAAAAAACAATACTTGTTACGTTGTGACAGCATATACCCCTAATCTGAATATTTGGGAAAAAAACTTTAAAGTGAGGAAATAACCTATGAAATGTGTCATTTGCAAACAAGGGTGCACAAAATCAGGAAATGGTACGTTTACTTTAGAACGTGAAGACACTATTGTCATTTTCAAGCAAGTTCCCGCGGACATTTGTGAAAACTGTGGCGAGTACTTTTTTAAAGATGAAATTGCAGAAAAATTATTGAAGCAATCAGAATCTGCCTTGAAAAAAGGCGCGGAGGTTGAAATTTTACGGTTTGCTGCCTAAGGGCCTGTAAAGGAATAACTTTGGGGACGAGCAGTTACGAAAAATCAATGCCTATCTCAAAAGTGACTATTGCATTATTTTCAACAGATGTAGGCATGGCCTGAGCCATGCTAAGGCCAGCGAATAAACGCACATATTTTTTTGCCGGCCACGCTTGCGCATAGGCCGGCCTACTTCAATACGAGTATTTGAGATAAGCATTTAAAAATCAATTCGTTAAAACCTCAAATTGTGCTCACGCGCAGTGTAGAAAGAGAACATTTGATCTCACGGTCTCAAGCCAAGCGGATTTTAAGAGGCCTTGAGCAGTTTAAAACCATTCGGCTGGATTTTAAAAAAGTAGACATTGTGGGGCAGGGCTTTGTAGATGAAATCTTTAGGGTATTTATTCGCCAATATCCTCATATCAAAATAGAATTTTGCAATGCAAACTCCGATGTTCAGTTTATGATTGAAAGAGGGATCCCAAAAAGATAGTTTGAAGTCAAGTCAATGGGGTGAGAGTCGTTGATTTTCCCTGTTTTGTCGAGAAGGAAAAAATCAATGACTCTGACCCCATTGATTCACCTGACCCCATTGATTCACCCCATTGATTCCCATTGATTCGACCCAACATTAAACCGGAAATACAATGAAATTCCTTGACGGACGCAGAAAATACATTGTATATTCAGTGTTATGGAATATATTCCTCGTCGAACTGAAAAGTTGATCCAGCAGGCCCTACAGCGGGGCAAAAGTGTTCTTTTTTTGGGTGCGCGTCAAACAGGTAAAACCACACTCATTGAACAGGTTATTCACCCAGATCTCCACTATTCATTTGCAAAGCTTTCCACCCGCCTGCGTTACGAAAAAACGGCGGAATTGTTTGAAAAAGAGTTAGAAACCGCCACTGCCAGGGCTGGAAAACCCCCACTCGTTTTTATCGATGAAGTACAAAAAATTCCACGAGTGATGGACATCGCTCAAAATTTGATCGACAACAAAAAAGCGCAATTTATTCTGACGGGATCGTCGGCACGTAAGTTAAAACACGGCACTGAGATAAACCTACTTCCCGGCCGGGTTGTAGTCATCACTCTCTTCCCATTGATGATTGAGGAGTTGCCGCAACCGATGCCAGCTTTAGAGGATCTGTTGCTGTATGGGACTCTACCAGGCATCATGACACAGCCAAGCATTGCAGATAGGGAAACCGATCTGCAATCTTACGTCTCAACGTACTTGGAAGAAGAAATCCGTGTGGAGGCAGTGGTTCGAAGCATTGGAAGTTTTGCGCGTTTTTTGGAATTAGCTGCGGGGGAGGCCGGAAAACAGGTGAATTTTACTAGGCTTTCGCAGGATGTTGGGATCGCAGATACCACCATTGCCAATTACTATCAAATTTTAGAGGATTGTTTGATAGCCAGTAGAGTGGATCCCATCACAAAATCTAAAACAAAGCGTCGCCTCATTAAATCACCCAAGTACTTGTTTTTTGATTTGGGTGTGCGTCGTGTTGCAGCTTATGAAGGAGCCCGTTTGCCACACAGGGTATTGGGTGACTTGTTTGAACAGTTTGTGGGGAGCCAATTAATCTATCTTTCGCAATTTTTACCACAGTGTCGCATTCGGTATTGGCGTGATGCAGCGGGCAGTGAGGTTGATTTTGTATTAGAAACGCCTGAGCACCTGCTTCCTATAGAGGTAAAATGGTCCGACAAGCCAACGGAACAAGACGCCAGACACCTTATAAAGTTTTTGGAAGAATATGAAGAAGAGCGAGGCTATATCGTTTGCCGCAGTCCCTACCGTTATACGCTTTTGGACCGGGTGGCTGTGATCCCTTGGGCGGAGATAAATAGTGTCGTAGAGCTTCACACGCATCACGATTGAAGGGCACAAATGTGCTTCTTGCTTACCTATAACTTTCAACCACATATTCCGAAAAACTAAAACTACAGGTAAACGCCGGAGAAACGGCATTCAAAATGTGCACGGCGTTCTCTTTCCGCACGACAACAAAGTCCATTTCTAATGCTTGCTTTTCTTTATCAAACAACTGGGCGCGGATCCCAACCTTATTTGAAGGCAGCAAATCCTCCGCTTTTAACTGAGGTAAAAGTGCCTGGGCCGCCTGCACAAAATATTTTTTAAAAAATCGAAAAGCCTCTTGATGCGTAAATGCTCGAAATCCTTGTTGATTGCTCCCATATTGCCTCGCCAAATAATATAGAATTTTAAGACCCTCTAAAAAATCAATGCCTGAAAATCCCCGATAATGCTCGCGCCCGAACGCAGGCACGGCAGTAGGCCCTAAATAAATCTTATCTTCGACGGTTTTAGTCACATGGACCCCTAAAAAAGGCAACTTTAAATCCGGAACAGGGTAGATCAAACCATTGCAAACAATAGGCGCCTTTGACGAAAGTGCCCAATAAATTCCCTTGAAAGGAAGCAGAATATAGCGCATGCCTGCACCCAACTGGTGGGCAATGGTATCAGCATGTTGCCCCGCGGTATTGTAAAGAAAAGTATATCGAACCTCACTCCCATTGACTCGAAGAAAAGATGCTTCTCCCCTTATCTCTTCCAATGCGGCATTCAAAATAATCTTTACGCCTTGTTGCTCCAACTGATGGGAAAGGCATTCTAAAATGGCCTTGGAATCGACCACAGAGGTATGAGGAACATGCAAGGCTCGGCCTGTGGGGCTTATAACCGCCGGCTCTAAGACTTTAAGTTCTTTGGAATCGATGATGCGTGCGACAACCCCATTCACCTTTGCACGGTGGCACAATTCATCCAGCTGCCTGTCCTCATCGATTCGCGTAGGAAGAATAACTTTCCCAATTTTTTTGATGGGTAAATGATGGGCCTCACAATACTCTGCCATTTTCCGCGCCCCTTCCGCACAGAGCTTGGCCTTTAAAGAACCTGCTTTATAATAAATTCCCGAATGCAACACCCCGCTATTCCTTCCACTGGCATGAAGCCCTATTCTCGGCTCTTTTTCAAGAATACAGAGTCGAATATCAGGGAAACGTTTTTTAAGCGCATGGGCAAGTGTAAGCCCCATAATGCCTGCGCCGACGATAATGGCATCGAATGTCTGTTTCATAATTGGATGCAAAACCTCAAATTATGACTGCGCGCAGTATAGCATTACAGAAGTTCGTTGCGGTGCCTAACCCACTTTTTCAAATCTAATGAAATCAAATACTTAACTCAAAAAACCCTCGAAGTCAGGACAATCATTCAGCATCCTGTCACCCCCGAATCGCGCCGTCCGAAAACTCTGTCAAAGTCAACCCATTAGACTTCTGCCATAAACCTACCATCCGAAATTACATTGCTCGTAAGATATTCACCCTCGCTGCTTCCCGATTCGAAGCGATTCCTTGTAAAGCCAAAAAGGCATCTGAGAGGGTTTTTGAGAGATTGTGATCTTGGGTTAAAGCATTTTCTGTCATCGCCTCTGCAATGAGCATCATAAAATATCGGTCAGTTTCATAGGCCGTTGCAGGATAAAATTGAAATCCGTGCGCGGTGAATTTATTGTTTGCCAGCTCCTTGTCTTGGGACTCTAACCCAAAACTCTTCACAAATATCGGCATCAGCTGTTTGTCCCGGTGACGAGTCAGTTTTGCCTTCTCATTTTCAAAAACTGCGATCTTTCCTTCAAATTCATTTGCCATCTCCCACCATAAAAAATGGTCTCGCCATCCTCCTTCAAATTCAAGCTCACTGTCATAACTATAATCACCCAAAAGATTTTTCTTTAAAGTTGCCGGATATAACCGTTTTCTTAACATCCGGCACAATTCTAAATACTCTAAATCCTTTAAAACATTAGGCTCTCTTGGGTTGGCTTCCCGTATACCCTGTAAAAAAGGCTTCATATCCTCTTCTGGAAAACCAGGAAGAATTTCAGGATTCTCTAGGGAAGCGCGCGCCAATGTCAGAACCTGCTCTCTTTGCTCTACCCAATAGCGCACCTCGCGTTCTGTCCCTTTAGGAACGCGTATATATCGCTCTTTGGCATAGTCTACTAAATGACTCAAAGCTTCCCACTGAGCCATAAAATGCTGAACACTCCAATTTCGTCTTTCTGGAATTCCCATCTCATTCCAAATTCTTTCTTTGTTTTCAATCCAAGTTTGTATGAAATCAATCGTTTCAGATTTTAATTGAGATAAATGTTTTCTGAATTTTTCATAAGGATAGTCATACTCTAAAATTGGACTTCCTTTGACATTCGTATGATGGGGATCGGCATGTGCTGCTATTTTAAAGAGTCTTTTGTCTTGAAACGGTAAAACAAAATATTCTTGTAATAACTGCATTCTTTCCTCGTGCGTTTCCAAAGGTAAAGAAAGCTTTGTGAGTTGAGTGTTATAAATAGCACTTTCCGCTTCCTCTTTCTCTCGATATTCTTTTAATACCGCTTGTTTACTATAAGTGTCATGAATAGCAAAAAGTTCCTTAAGAAAAGCACTGACTTTCTCTTCGTCTTTCCCTTTGACCGCTTCTGTGAGAAGAATGCCTGTCTTCCTGGCTTCATCTATCGATGCTCGGAGTTCTTGTTCTGAAAAATAGTTCACCCCTCCTTCTATGAGATAAGCTAAGGTAAATTCCGCCGCAAGCGTTAAAACCGCAGCAGGCCAGGTTGTGGGAGTTGTAGAACAGGCTATCTTGACCGGAGTGGTTGTTGCAGTAATAGCTGTTTTAATCCGCTTGGCTTGAATACACCGAGAAGCCCATTTGCTGGTATGTACTATCCCCTTTGCGCCTGCAAAATAAGTCGCCCCCCAAAAAAGTTTTTCTAAGTGACCAAGAGTGAGTTGGGAATATAATAAATCAGTGAATATTTCATCAGAAGATAAACCATTCTTCCAATCCTCCATGATGCGATGAACTACATCTGAAGCAAACATCCCCGCCATCATGCCCATATATCCATTCGCAATGAATTTCTTTAAAAACGCTATCTGAGAAAGACGAGAAGACAGTTGTTCAGCGGTTATCTTGCCGCTCGCCACTTGTGCTTCTAAAACCGGAATAATGTGTTCCGTAAAGAATTTATCCAATCTCTTTTGAGCAACCTGTTCACTTCCCGCCATCGACAGTGCAAAAGCTATGAATTCTAAATGCTTTTGAAGTGTTAACAGTTCTTCCGCAGAATAAGACACATTCTGAGCAAAAATATTCAGAGCCTGTTCTGGACTTAATTCACTTTCTACAACTTGTCCTACCCCCTTTAGCCCTGCAATCACAGAAGAAGATAACACCTCCGCTACATAAACCATTAAAACAGAGGAGGAAAGGTGAGAAAGAGTGGGAGGAATAAGAGGTTTACGTACTGCAGGAAGAGGTGGGGCTACAACCTTTAACTTTTGTGGTGTAGGATGTTTTTCTAAAAATTGCTCAATAGCTCTAGCACCACCACTTTCTGCTATTATTCCACCGCGTTCACGTTCCATTTGAGACGGAAATTTTAATTCGACGACTTCAGCCCTTATCAGAGCGGCTATTTGAATAGAGCGTATGGCTTTGTATGTAGTCTCTTTGAGTTTGGGTGATCGGGTATGGTGCTCGACTTCGTGAAGTTCAGGCAGAGCGCTTTTTGCAACCCATCCTAATTTTCCTAGAGCCCTTGCAGCATAACGACGTGTTTCAATGTCTTCACTGTTGTTTTTCAATATCTCCGTAAGAGAAGAAACCGCGGGAGCCGCTAGTTCTCCTAATTCTCCTAAAGTTTCAATAGCCCTCTCAACAACTGGTCGATTTTGACCTCTTAGCATTTGAATGAGAATGGAAAACATATCCTTTAACTGGTTGGATTCTAAATGTGGTTTTAATTGGCTTAGAGCACGGGCGGCAGCCTGAGTCGTTGAAAAATGTTCATCCTCCTGCATGATGCGCACGAGATCAATTGCGGCAGAAGAAGCAAGAGCTCCTAAGCTTCCCAGGGCCACAGCCGCAGATTGTCGAATGTGAAAATCGTCATCTTTTAAAGCATGACGAAGTTCAGCCACTAAAAAAAATACAGCCTTCGGTTCTAGATAATGTCCTAACTCTCCCAATGCTTCTGCTGCACTACTTCGAAGGAAAGGGGAGGCGTCCGCCTCATTGAGTACAGTTATAAGGGGCTGCACCGCAGAAGCTGCTTCTTTCCCCATCTTTCTTAAAGCTGTAACTGTTGAACCACGAAGCAGTTCGCTAGCCCCTATTTCTTTACTCAACACTTGTATCAGTGTTGAAACAGCAGAAACTGCGATTGGGCCTAATTTTTCTAAGGCATGAGTAGCCGCCAGACGAGCAAGTTCTGTTCTTTTGTTATCATTTAATACTTCTATAAGCGCACTGACAGCAGGTTCCGCTTGCGCTCCAAGATTGGCTAACGCTTCAGAAGCCGCTCTCATATATAATATTTCTTCCTCCCAGAGCCCTTGGATAAGATAAGGTAGAATGACGGAGATTTCTGATGAACTCATTTTCCCAATTTCGCCTAAAGCCGTGTAGACGGAATCACACGCATCAGGATATCGGTAAGATAGCAATATCAATTTCAATGCAGTGTCTTTCTGCCCCAACGTTGCGAGAGTTCTATACAGGGCAATTTGCTGTTTGGGATTGTTAAGCTTGGGAATAGTAGAGGCGATCTCTTCAATATGTTCCGCAGTACTAAAATTTTGGATGCCTTTCAAAATAGCGGTTTCGTCGATGTCCCTACTCTCTACCAAATCCTCTCCCAAAAGCAAAGAAAGTAAGGGAGTTACTAATTTTGCGGTATCACTCTTGTCAAGGTTGAGTTCAAGGAGCGCCTCCAAAGTAATGTCATCAAATTCATTAACTTGTCGTTTGAGTGCATCCATCAGAACCGGAATGCTCTCTGGCAAATTTAGCTCTATCAATGCTATAAACGCCATTGCTCTCACATCAAGTGCTTCATCTTTCTGAAGGATATCCACAAGAACTTGAAAGGCTTCTGGTGTTGAAAGGGCAAGCTCTGAAACATGAGCAACAAAATAGGCTCGAACTTCTTCATTCTGGGATGCTTTAAGCCTCAAGAGCGCTTGAACCGCTTCAGGAGATTTCGCCTGAGTCAAAACCTCAAAGGCCAGAGGCACTCTATCCTCGTCTATTCCTTCCTTAAGAATTCTTAAAAAATAGTTCAAAGGCTTATCATCATAAAGAGCAATATAAATATCCTCTATCGAAAAAAAACGAGTGGGTTCTATAGGAAGGTACTTGCCTCCTTCTATTGCCCAACCTGCCAGCAATTGATTTTTTTCTTCCATGCCTGGCACAAGGACAACCGTTTTTTCTGGAAAATTTTTAAGTGCATAATGAACCATTCCGGTATCGACGCTGATAAACCGTGAGGCACGAGAGAGTATATGCTCATAAATAAACGGAAATCGGATGTCTGAGAGATCTAAAATCCGACCGGGAAATTTTTCCATTAAATCCGAAACAACGGAGTCCATAATGGAATAACCCCGTCCTTGAAATGGCGCAAAAACAAGATTGAGATCATCTTGTTCACTTAACCGTTTCGTTACAATATCTTCAAACAGTGTACTAAAGCTGGTGTTTTGAACTAAGTGCTCTTGTTGGCTCTCTCCATACAAGTTGATGAGCTCAAAATTCCATTCGGGGTGAGCAAGACCTTTAGAAAAAAGTTTTACGCGTATTTTTTCCAAATGAACACGCATGTCTTCTGGAATGGCAAATAGAGTTTGAATTTCTGCATCTCTCGGCAACTCTGTAAAGTCAGGCAAAAACCTGGCAATAAAATCAAAAGAATTGCCGTTTACTTTTAAACCAAGCGCTTTGGGAGTCCAATTTAACGGCTCTAATTCTGGAGCAAACGTTTCACTGTCCATTATGTCCTGCGGAGCATGGTTATAGACTTTTACATTGGACGCCTTCAATGCATGCCATTTTATGGCGAGTTCTTTCAGTGCTTCATTCTCAAATGCATTGTCATCCCATCCCTTTCTGATAAAAAACCGAACGAGATCGTCGGGTTTTCGATTTTCTAAAAAAGAAAGAGCTTCTTGAATGGGATGGATATAAACTCCTGGAACAGGATTGTGGACCATGACTTTGGAGTTTGCGCCAAAGTAATGAATTTCATAATCTGGAAAAGATTTTATAGCACTTGCAATAATCGGGCTCATCAAAACAAGGTTATGACCCAACTGGCGGTCCGTCATGATAAGGATTATTTTTTTCCTAGGTTTGCTAGAAGGATAGTTGACTTGGGCTGCCCTCACTTCTACTTGTTTAACAAGTTTCTGAATTTCTGGATCTTCATCTGGCTTTTGTAGAGAATGTGCGGCTCTGGGCTCTTGGGGAGGCGTTTCTTGTGGATCATCCGGCCCTGCAATCGAAACATGCGTGCTGGTTAAAATAATCCCAAGAATGCCAAAAAGCAGTTTGAATGCTAAAGAGTACTTTGGCTTATTCAGTCTATAATGACGCATTATTTGCCCCCATAACCGTTTTAAAAAACGGCGAAGTGGATAAATATTACTCAATGCATCAAACACCCTTCATACTTCTAGGGCTTCTAGATACAAAAAATTACAATAGATCCTGCAGAAACCAAGCCTGCGGAGAAAGTTTCAAGGTTCCCTTGCGTTGAACGCTCATCTCGCCTCTTCTATCGCTTTCAAAATCTGTTTAAAAGTCGAAGGATTGGCGGCAACAATGTTTCCACTTTCCAAATAATCCTCTTTCCCTTTAAAATCGCTGACAAATCCGCCGGCTTCTTCAACCAATAAGCTTCCTGCTGCAATATCCCAAGGGGCAAGGCCCATTTCCCAATACCCTTCATATCGCCCTGCGGCAACATAAGCACAATCTAAAGAAGCCGTTCCAGCGCGACGAATGTCACTCACCTGCAAATAAAGGGATTTAAAAACAGCGAAATATTCATCTAAACGCTCTCTGTGCCTAAAAGGAAACCCCGTAGCCAGCAAAATGCCCTTTGCTCTGCCCTTCCCACTGACCCGAATTCGGTAAGAATTCAATTTGGCACCACTGCCTCGATTTGCGGTAAAACATTCATGCTTGAGCGGATCGTAAACCACGGCATGTTCGACCTTCCCTTTCTTTTGGATGGCTATCGAAACTGCAACATGGGGAACCTGGTGAATAAAATTAGTCGTACCATCCAGTGGATCAATAATCCACACCGGATCGCCTTTTTCATCTCCCCCGCTCTCCTCGGCCAAAATACTGTGAGAAGGATAGGCCTGATGAATAATGTCGATAATGGCCTGTTCTGCTTTCTTGTCTATCTCCGTCACAAAATCATGGGCAGCCTTCTCTGAAATCATAAAATCAGAACGGTCAAATGAACGCCGAATAATTTCGCCCGCCTTTTCTGCTGCTCGAACCGCAATGTTTAATAAAGGATGCATTACAGATTTTCTAAACCATACACCAAATGATCCAAATCAATTACTTTTTTACAAGCCAAAAGTACCCCCGGCATAAAAGCACTGCGGTCAAAAGTGACGTGAGAAAGCGTGAGCGTTTCGCCACTACCTCCAAAAATCACTTCTTGCTCTGCATATATGCCTGGTAATCGCACAGAATGGATGGGGATGTTCTGATACAATGCCCCTCGCGCACCTTTTACAGTTTCTTTCTGAATAGAGAGAGAAACCTTCTCTTTCCGACTCTTAACAATACGCTCTGCTGTTTGTAATGCCGTTGCCGAAGGAGAATCTTTTTTCCCCGGGTGATGTTTCTCAATAATTTCGACATGTGGGAAAAAAGCAACTATTTGTTCGGCACATTGCATCATCCACAGTGCACCTAATGAAAAATTAGGTGCAATAACCCCACCCAATTTTTTCTGTGCGCTTTTAGCTTGTAAATGAGCTCTTTCTGACTCTGATAACCCACTGGTTCCTATAACAGGATGGATCCCTGCTTCGATAATCGTTAACGCATTTTGGTAAACGACTTCAGCCGAGGTAAAATCCACCACCACTGCCGGACGCTTCTCAATAATAAGCGCTTTTAGGTCATCTCCGCGCTTACCTTCCCCTACGATCTCCAATTCGGGATCGTCAAGAATCGCTTTTACTGTCTTCTCCCCCATACGCCCATAGGCACCATTCACGAATACTCGAATCGACACAATTTATCCTCTCTTAATAAAATAGTACGAATATTTAACGCTCTGGCAGAAGCAAAGTAAAGCTTAAGTGCTTCAGTGTTAGCCCAAAGTAGTAATGTCCGTTTTCTCCAAAGTAGAAATGTCCGCTTTTAACAGGTTGAACTTCCTAACATTCAACCTGTTAAAAGCGGACATTTCTACTTTGGAGAAAACCGGACATTTTAACTTTGGGTTGACATCCAAAAACACATAATTGTATAAAACTTTTGGTGTGTTAGTATGATAGGCTCACAAGAAATAAGAGTATACCCGCATGACATGGAATGAACCCGAACAAAAAGACAACCCTTGGAATAAAAATACTTCCTCCCCAAAAACGGAAGAGCTCATCCGCTCACTTCAAAAAAAGTGGGGGGGCTGGTTTGGCAAAAAAGGTGCGGGGGAAGGAAAGCGCCCTTCTCTTCTCTCTTTTCTGCCCGTCCTCCTATTGATTGGAGCCGCACTGGGTATTTATATCATTGAACCTGCCGAACGAGCGGTGATTCTTCGTTTTGGCAAATACCATAATACCGCAGGCCCTGGCCCTCATTGGCGCATTCCCTTTGTGGATGCAAAAACCGTGGTCAACGTTGACCAGATCCGCTCTCATAGCCGGCATGGCGTCATGCTGACCCAAGATGAAAACATCGTGGACATTACACTAGAAGTTCAATATCGCATTAAAGATGTAAAGCCCTATGTTCTCGCAACGCGCGATCCGGATTTTATTTTAAAACAAACGACCGAAAGTACATTAAGACAAGTGATAGGGCAAACCGATTTAAACGATGTTCTCACCACCTCTCGTGTCAGCATTGCGGAAGAAACCAAACAACATCTTCAAACTTTGTTAGATCAATACCAAACAGGGCTCGCAATTACCCAAGTGAATATGCAAAAGGCCGATCCGCCCCCTCAAGTGAAAGAAGCCTTTGATGATGTTATCAAAGCACGAGAAGATAAAGTGAGGAGTACCAATGAAGCAGAGTCTTATTCCAATCAGATCCTTCCCCTCGCACGAGGAGAAGCCCAACGCATCATTGCCGATGCAAAGGGTTATAAAGAACGAACGATTAAACAAGCAGAAGGCGAAGCAACCCGTTTTAACCAGGTTCTTACAGAGTATCAAAAAGCACCAGAAGTCACCCGTGAACGTCTCTATGTAGAAACGGTAGAGTCTGTTCTAAAAGAAACTAGCAAAATGATACTGGATACTCCAAAAGGATCCCCTTTATTGATTCTCCCTACAGATAAAATGACGGCAGCTTCTAAAATGACGGAGCCCTCCCTTTCGATGTCGGAAGAAAATAAAAAAGACACGCTCCAAAACCAAAATTTTAAAAGCACTCCGCCAGAAGATCTGCTTCGGAGTCGAAACAGAGGATCTTAAAACATGAAGCTCAATAAAAACTTAAGCTGGTCTCTCCTCTTTGTGGGTCTTTTCTTGTTTTCCGCCCTTTATACAGTCAACGAAAAAGAAAGAGCCATTTTGCTTCGCTTAGGCGAAATCGTGGAAGAACAGATCGCACCGGGGCTACATATCAAAATTCCGCTCTATCATACGGTCAAAAAGTTCGATGGTCGCATTCTAACGCTGGATGCAGAGCCCGAGCGATACCTCACTTCTGAAAAAAAATCCGTCTTGGTTGACTCCTTTGCAACGTGGCGTATCGATCCGAATAACATCCGAAACTACTATACTGCAACTGCAGGCATTGAGCAGCAAGGCGCACGACGCTTGTTAGACACCCTGGATAAACGTCTACGCGATGAATTTGCAAATCGAACGATTCAAGAAGTCGTCTCTGGCGAACGAGGACGCATCATGGATGAGCTTGTACGTTCTATCAATGCTGAAAGCAAAGAACTGGGCATACAAGTGATTGATGTCCGAGTCAAACAAATTGACTTACCTCAGGAAGTCAGTGAATCGGTTTACGCCCGCATGAAAACTGCTCGAAACAAAATCGCACGTGATTTACGGTCCAAAGGAGCCGAAGAAGCTGAAATCATTCGAGCCGAAGCGGATAGACAACGCACGGTTATCCTAGCAGAAGCCTACAAAGAGTCGGAAACAACACGAGGAGAAGGCGACGCGAAAGCAACTCAGATTTATGCGAGCGCCTATAATAAAAATCCAGATTTCTACGCCTTTTATCGCCGCCTATCGGCTTATAGAAATGCCCTGAAAGACAAACAAGATCTTCTTGTCCTTCAACCCGACAGCGACTTTTTTAAGTTTTTTAAGAAATCGAAAAAATAAGCTCAATTCAATGGATCCCCTGCTACTCTCTCGTATTCAATTCGTAGCCAATATCACGTTTCATATTCTTTTCCCTGCGATTACGATTGCTTTGAGCTGGGTGCTCTTGTTTTTTAAACTCTGTCACAATAAAACGAAAGATCCAAAATGGAATGAAGCTTACCAGGCATGGGTTAAAGTCTTCGCCCTCTCGTTTGCTTTAGGCGCGGTCAGTGGCATAACTATGCCCTTTCAGTTTGGGACCAACTGGCCAGGCTTTATGGAAACGGTAGGAAATATAGCAGGACCTTTTTTAGCTTATGAAGTCCTCACTGCATTTTTTCTAGAAGCTACCTTTCTAGGGATCATGTTATTTGCGCAAAACCGCGTACCCAACTGGGTGCACACGCTTGCAACGGTCTTGGTAGCTATTGGAACATTACTTTCTGCCTTTTGGATCCTGGCACTCAATTCCTGGATGCAAACCCCCACAGGATTTGAAATGATTGAAGGCAAGGCACATGCCACTGACTGGATGGCAATTGTATTTAACCCTTCTATGCCCTACCGATTGATTCATATGCTCACCGCCTCTGGTTTAACGGTAGCCTTTCTGATAGCAGGAATATCCGCCTATCGCACCCTTAGAGGAGATAAAGCGCCTAGTGTGCAAGTCGCGCTCAAAACAGGAATTGTCCTCGCTGCCCTTCTTACCCCCCTCCAGATTTTTGTAGGCGACCAACATGGATTGAATACGTTCAAATACCAACCCGCAAAGGTCGCTGCAATAGAAGGCGTTTGGGAAACAGAACGAGGGATCCCCGCTATTATTTTTGCGTTACCGGATGAAGCGACTCGTCAAAATCGGTTTGCCATTCAAATTCCTAAGCTCTCGAGTTGGATTTTAACTTACGACTGGAATGGAGAAGTCCGTGGACTCAATACCTTTGGAAAAGAGCATCCTCCTGTCGCTCTCGTTTTTTGGGCATTTCGAATTATGGTCGGTATTGGGCTTTTGATGCTCTTTGCATCTTGGACAGGCGTGTGGCAGCTCATACGGCATCGGGAACTAAAACCCTGGTTTGCAAAAACACTGGTGTGGATGACGTTTTCAGGATGGTTTGCGGTGATTGCGGGATGGTATACCACAGAAATAGGACGTCAACCTTGGTTGGTTTCTAGAGTATTAACGACTGCTGAAGCCGTTTCTCATGTACCCAGCCGAATGATAGGCTTAACGTTAACTTTATATCTTATACTTTATGTCGTTCTATTAGCAGCTTTCATATCCGTTCTCTTTTATATGGCTCGACAATCCCATAAATCGGATTTAGAAAGGTAAACTTATGGAAATATCCACTCAAGCTGAATGGCTACCGCAAGTTTTCTTTTTGCTTATGGGGGTTGCCTTGTGGCTTTATGTCACTCTAGATGGCTATGACTTGGGTGTTGGCATTTTAATGGGGCGAGCAACCCCCGCAGAAAAAGATATCCTCATCGCTTCTATTGGCCCATTTTGGGATGCCAATGAAACTTGGCTCGTCTTCGCTGCTGCCATTTTATTGGTGGCTTTCCCTTTAGCTCAGGGCGTGATTTTAACTGCTCTTTATTTACCCATCTTTTTTACGCTCATTGGGCTTATTCTAAGAGGCGTTGCTTTTGATTTCCGCACAAAAGCACCCCCACAGTATAAATCCCTATGGGATAAAGTCTTTATAGCAGGGTCAACCTTAACCGGATTGAGTCAAGGATATATGTTAGGTTCCTATAGCATCGGGTTTGAACATGGCATACATGCCCTCATCCTCGGTGGGATTATGGGCGGATTCCTCGTAGTGGGGTATGCCTTTATTGGAGCCACATGGTTAATTATAAAAACCGAAGGTGAACTCCAAAAGAAAAGCATTGGTTGGACAAAACAATTTCTCCATTGGGCAATATTGGGGTTGGTGCTGGTTGTACTCACACTGTCTTGGATGAGTCACCCTTTTTCTGCACAGTTCACTTCTCCTTATATTTGGGGACTATTACCCGTCCCGATCGGTGCACTCACGCTGGTTCTTGGGCTTGAAACTATTCTCAAAAAACTTGCCGCTGGGTATACCCGTTATTTGTGGATCCCTTTTGTTGGCGCCGTCGGAATGTTCTTTCTCATTTTTTATGGTTTTTCCTATACTTTTTATCCTTACCTCGTCCCAGACAAAATAACCCTCTGGGAAGCAGCAGCGAGTTCAGAATCTTTGCGGATTATTTTAATCGGCGTCGTATGTTTACTCCCGATTATTATTGCCTATACGCTCTTTGCACACCGCGTTTTTTGGGGAAAGGTGAAAGAATTAACCTATTGACTCATGGTAGACCGCTCGCTTACGCTCGCTTTGTCCACCCTACACCCTACAAATAGTGCAGAAGCGCGCTCTACATGATGATACCTTCTTCTATAATTAAGATAGAGAAGAAGATCCCCGATGGTTCTTTTACTGAACAAAAAAATACCCATCCTCCTTAGCCTCGTTTTAAGCATTCTTATTATAGGGGTTGAATTTGGCCTGTGGACGGGCGCTGAACCTTATCTTCAAAGGTTAGAACACCTCCTGTACGATCTGCGATTACAACTTTTTCCTATTCAACCTCCCCAGATCACTCATCCCAAAATTGTGATCGTATCGATTGATGAAAAGAGTCTTAAGCAAGAAGGACGTTGGCCCTGGCCTAGAAAGAAGCTCTCAGATCTTGTCGACAGACTCTCTTTACTCTCACCCGCACTCATTACCTTTGACATGGTTTTTGCAGAAAGGGACCCCCTTCACGACCCTTCATTTATACAAAGCCTCCAAACGAGCAAATCTGTAATTGCCGGTTTTATTTTGCATGAGGGTGATGTGGATGATGTAGGTACCCTCCCCACCCCAATCTTTGCACAAGAGATCGAGGGAAAAGACTTGCCCATATCTAACCTCTCAGGATTTATTAGTAATCTACCTGCCATCGAATCTGCACTGTTGGGAAGTGGATTTTTAACTATTTTCCCAGATCACGATGGAATCATTCGAAGAGCACCACTCGTTCTACGACATCGAGATCACCTCTACCCTTCACTGGCCCTAGAAGTAGCACGCCGATATCTTCTGGAAGAGTCCATACAGATCAGAATAGCCAAACAAGGCGAAAGGGAAGTGGTGGAAGCTCTTCACCTCGGAAAATTGCGCACTCCAACAGATAAAAGGGGAGCAGTGTTGATCCCATACACTTCTGATCATTCTTTCTTACAGCTTTCAGCAACTGACGTCCTTCAGAACACAGTGGATCCCCAAACGCTTCAAAACGCTATTGTGTTTATCGGGGCGAGTGCGCTTGGCATAGGCGACTTGCAACCCACCCCAATCGCACTGGGTTTGCCAGGGGTCGAAATTCAAGCCAGTTTATTATCCGGGTTACTAAACCAAACTATCCCCTATGAACCAGACTGGACGGCAGGGTTTCACCTGTCAGTTCTAGTCGGGATCGGCATCGCTTTTAGTTTCTTCTTGCCGTACTTAAGCGCAGTCAGCACCCTTTTAGGGGTCATGGGGATCTTAGGTGTGCTCATCGTCGGAAATTTTGGATTTTGGCAGAAATATCTTATTGCTTTACCCCTTGCCTTACCCTTTATACTCATCAGTATTTTGACTCTGTTTCATCTTGCGTATGGGTATCTGGGCGAGGGCCGCTATCGACGACGACTTAAACAATTATTTGGTCAATATGTCCCTCCCGAAATAATCAAAGAGATGATTATGCACCCTAAAATTTCCTCTGGGTTTGAAGGTGAAAGCCGCGAAATGACCGTTTTATTCGCAGATATTAAACATTTTACGACGATCGCTGAGAACAGCCCGGCCTCTCAAACTAAACAATTATTACAACACTTTTTGACTCCCATGACTGAAATCATTTTTAAGCACCGAGGTACGGTCGATAAGTATGTGGGCGATATGATCATGGCATTCTGGGGAGCTCCCATTCCTGATCTTGCTCATGCCGATCACGCCTGCGCAGCTGCTTTGGAAATGTTGGACGTATTAGAAAATAAACTAAACCCAGAGTGGAAGAAAAAAAATCTACCCAACCTTAACATAGGAATAGGGATTAGTACGGGGTTGATGAATGTTGGCGATATGGGTTCAAAGTTTCGCCGGTCTTATACGGTAATAGGCGATGCGGTTAATTGTGGTTCTCGTTTCGAACAACTGACTCGGTATTATGAAGTTCCTTTGATAGTAGGTGAGGCGACGGCCAAAAAACAAACTCAGTTTATTTGTCAGAAATTAGACAGGGTATCGGTGAGAGGTCGAGAAGACGATCCCATTTCCATATATCAACCTCTTTGTCTAAAGGAAAAGTTGACCGAGGCAATGGCAGAAGACATTATTCTGCATGAGTCCGCAGTTAATTTTTACTTATCAGGCGAGCGTGATAAAGCGAAAATTGCATTTGAACAACTCAAACAAAAAACCGCTTTACCGCTTTATCAGGTTTTTTTAAACCGGATGTAGGGTGCGTTTACGCACCGTTCTTCGCTGTAATCCCTCACTGATGGGTGGTTCACTGTGTATTTTCCGCTGCCTGCTGCTCGCAC
>JACQPQ010000022.1 GCA_016207405.1 Gammaproteobacteria bacterium
GGTAAAAACCAGAATCCAACGCTTGATACTCTCAAGAAAATTGCGAAAGCCCTCGAAGTAAGTGTTGATGATTTAATTAACAATAAGAGTTAGGATAAATATATGGGAAAACTATTTTTTGCTTCGCTGGTTACGCTAACAATTTTATTGTCTTTCGTTTTCGGTATAGTGATTTTGGTTCTGTTATACGCAGAACAGATAGATATTGGATTTACCATTGCGCTAACTGTCGGGATTAACTTTATTTTATGGCTTGTAGGTCCGTATCTCACTGACGTTATCAATAAGTGGTTTTACAAGGTAAAATTTGTATCTAAAGAAGAACTGGCGCAACAACATCCAGAAGTTGCTCAAATTATTGAGCAGGTTTCAACACAATATAAATTTCGCTTCCCGAAAATTGGTATTATTCCAGACAAAAACCCGACCGCTTTTACTTACGGCTCGGCACGATTTAACGCAAGAATAGTTTTAACCGAGGGCATTTTTCATTTCTTAAACCCGCAAGAGGCACGGGCCGTAGTCGCGCACGAATTGGGGCATATCGTCAATCGCGATTTCATTGTAATGATGATAGCGAGCACTCTTTTACAAATTTTGTATGAAATTTACGCTGTGCTCATTCGTGCGCGAGACAGGAAATCTGGCGGAGCGAAACTAATCGCGCTTGCCGCTTATGCACTGTACATTATTGGAATTTATTTACTCTATTATTTGAGCCGGACACGAGAATATTTAGCTGATGCATTTTCCGCTAAAATTACAGAGCCGAGTGACCTTTCCAATGCACTTATTAAAATTGCGTATGGAATTGTTATGGCCGAAGACGACGACCGCTCAAAGCGACTTCTGCAAAGCACAAGACATTTGGGAATCATTGATGTAAAAAACGCAAAACACTACGGCATTACTTCGTATATTACCCACGATGATCCAAATGTTCTCGCAGAAGTTATGGTTTTCGACAAAGTAAATCCATGGGCAAAATTGGCCGAGCTTAATTCAACCCACCCGCTCACCGGAAACAGGATTGATCATCTAAGCGACATATCAAAAGCGCAAGGCCGCCCGTTTTTCTTTGACATTGATTCTGCTATCGAGCGAATGAAGATTGATAAAGGTAAGCTGTGGGGAAGTTTCCTTTTCGGGTTATTGGTTTTATTACTACCTTCCTTATTTGCGTTGTATGCACTATTTTTCTTACCAATTGCCTTAGTTCCGGCGGCCTTTGCGCTCGGTTTGATTTTACAACTTCCGTACAGATTCCCCGACGGAGCGACTCCGGAAACAACCGTACTTGAACAAATGAGAAATCCGTATGCTTCGCCGCTCCGAGGGAAACCAATCGCTCTATCTGGACAAGTCATCGGGCGCGGTGTTCCCGGCTTCATTTTTGGCGAGGATATGATGTATCAAGATTCAACAGGACTGGTTTTCCTCAATTATAGTTCTGCCTTCGAATTTATCGGCAATATCATTTTCGCGCTTAAGAAAATTAAAACATTGTTTGGCGTACCGTCTCGCGCCGCCGGATGGTTTTATCGCGGTATCGGTTCAATGGTATCGCTAAAATATATTCAAACCGAGCAGAATAAAGTAAGAAGTCATCCGATTTTGTGGGCGTTTCTTTTGCCTCTTATCTTGATTATAATCTCGCTTTACTGGTACGCTATATCCGGCGGCGGCGGTTATAGTGCGCCGATTTTATAAATCAGCGGCGCGCCAACTTCGTTGGCACGAAATCGGCGGCGGTGGAAAGCGAGGGCGGGCAAAAATTCCTTCCCCCCAACCCCCTTCCTTTTTGCCCGCCCGAGCGTTCGGTTTGGCGCGCGAAGCGCGCCGTCAGTTCCGTTCAAAAAAGGTTCGGATTTCGTCAAACAAACGCACCAAGAAAATCAAGTCGTTAGGGCCCGCGCAAAAATAACTGTTACAACTGTGTTCTTTTTTGCCGGCCACTTTTGCTTGAACATCGAGTAACAGTTATTTTTGCGCGGGCCCTTACCGCTTTGAAACCGCCTTTTTGGCAGGTTTTTTTGCTTTTGATTTTAGAGTAGATTTTGTTTCCAGTTTTACATTCGGCGTTGTCTTTTTGGCTGCCTTTTTCTTTGATGCGAGTTTTTTGGGTTTTGAAATGGGCTGGGTAGATTCGCCTATCTCTATATCGAACAAGGCAGAAAGCTTTGTATCATCCAGCGTCTTTTGGGTGGATTTTGTTTTCGGTTTGAGCTTACCGGTGGTTTCTGCCGCTTGAATAAGCTCAAAATGGTCAGCGTGCCGTAAAACAAATAGTTCTTCTGCACGCCGGCTAATTGATAGGGACGCAAAATGGTTTTAAGGTGTTTTTTGAGAATGGGCAGTAGCGTCTTATCAAGAGATTCTTCTGGATGACGGAGTGCAGCAAGCGTTGTTTGTAGCCAGTCTCCTGCAATAACAGAAGACCATTCTGTGGTTTTTCCGGCGAAATGTGCGCCATTGACAGATTCTCCCGCAGAAGTTCCGGCGAGTAGCCGCAGCCCCTCTGCAAAAGTTAGGCCTCCACGTTTGACTTGTTTTTCTAGGTTTTTCCAGTGTGCCAGTACGGTTTCTAACTTTTCTTTGTCTACTTCTATCCACTGGCCTTTCACTTTTATGAATTGCTCAGTTGAGGCGAGGATGGCTTCCCATTCGCCCGGATTCAGTTTTTCACCATTCGATAACGTAAACTGAAGATTAAAATCCAAGAGGGCATCCATACCCATGGTACTGGTAGGTTTTTTTGCCGATAGAAACAGCAACCGTCGGTCTGGGCGGTTTTTTTGCATTCCACCAATTAGGTACACGCACCACAATACCTGCAGACTCCATCAACGGGATGTCTTTTAAAAAGAGATGGGCCTCGCTAAATGGGTCTTTTAGAATGGTGCGAGAAGCGCACCCTACCATGAGATTTGAAGAGGATACTTCAAAACTGTCCCGCGATTTTAGCAGCAAGTTAACCGATTGAAAAATACAGTAACTGTTCAGCAGCAATTCCCGCTCATCCGTCGCCCCGCGGCACCGACCGCGGGGTCCAGGCTTATTAAGTCTGGGTCCCGCGGTCAAGCCGCGGAACGACGAAAAAGTTTGCAAAAAATATATTTTCCCTTTACCAAGAAACCCTTGGCATTCCCACGTCCGTGTAGAGAGCGGGAATTTCTGACTGTTCAGCACTGCCATAGAAGTGATGTGTCATCTCGGATGATTGCCGCCCAAGATCCCTCACCTGTCATGCCAGCAATTTCTGCTGAAGGGGTGAGGACCTGATTTTAAGCAGCTTATAAGTTCCCTCAACACTTTGACCTGTATGCCCAGTATTTTTATTCTAACCATCATTCCAATATTGCTCGACAGGATTATCTCACCAAGACTTCGAGTGTGGGGGTGGCTTATCGGTTTTGATTGTGGATCACTCTTTAGGATGAAAGATCTTCAGTTGTAAACCTTTAATGGACTGAAAATGTTTTTTATTGGCCGTTGCAAGAACCAAATTATATTCGACTGCGGTCGCTGCAATCAGGGCATCTCCCACTTCAATTCCGAAAGAAAGGGCATATTCTTCTATATAAACGGTATAGTGGAATCAGTTCTCCTTCTATGGCTGGACTTTCACCAGCAAGATTAGTTAGGCTTATCTTGGTGCACGAATAGATCAAAATTTGTTCTCTGTTGCAATCCGCGTATAATGCTTCGAACAGAAAGTGGTTTTTTGTCTGACAAGTCTAGATAAGGAGAATCCCTTGCGCGACCCACGCCCCATCTACATAAACCTCTTTGCTTTCCGTTTTCCCATTACTGCGATGGTCTCAGGCATGCACCGAATATCCGGCGCTTTTTTGTTTGTGTTGATTTTGCCTGCGCTCATCTTATTGGAAAAGTCACTTTCAGGAGAGAGCGCTTTTTTGGAAATACAGGCGGGTTTTCAGCACTTTCTGATTCGAATGATGGTGTGGGCTGCTTTACTTCCCGTCCTTTACCATTTTATTGCCGGTATTCGACATATGTTGATGGATATGCACATTGGAGAAAGTAGAGAAGGGGGGGAGCAAGGCGCGAAACTTGTACTGGGAAGTTTTGCAGTGACGGCAATATTATTGGGTATTTGGATCTGGTAAGGGCGAGAATGGAGAAGACGGTGACTCAAAAAAACTTACACTGGCAGAGGTGCTTGTTCTGGCCTGGCGTGCGCGACTGGCTTATTCAGCGAACCACGGCAGTTATTCTGGCGCTTTATACTATTTTGATTTTTCTTTTTTTTATCACCCATTCACACGTCACCTTTGAAGCCTGGCGAGCATTCTGGCACCATCCGTTTGTTCAAATCATGACTTTTTTATCTGTGATGAGCATTGCCTTTCATACATGGATTGGGTTTTGGACAATATTCGAAGATTATGTCAAGCCGATTTTCCTTAAGTTTGCTTTAGAAGTAGGTGTTTTCATCTTAATTGTTTGGTATAGCATTTGGACGTTCCAAATTCTTTGGAGTTCTTCATGAACGTTGAGCACTATGCGTTTGAGGTCGTCATTGTGGGCGCGGGAGGTGCGGGGCTTTATGCTGCGCTTCCCCTTGCAAAAGCGGGGATTTCGGTTGCAGTAATTTCAAAAGTGTTTCCGACACGGTCTCATACTGTATCTGCTCAAGGGGGAGTTACTGCAGCCCTTGGCAATATGGATGAAGATAACTGGCATTGGCACATGTTTGATACCGTGAAAGGAGGAGATTACCTAGGGGACCAAGAAGCCATTGAATTTATGTGCCAACAAGGTCCAGAGCTGGTTTATGAACTGGAGCATATGGGGCTTCCATTTTCTAGGGGCAAGGATGGGCGTATTTATCAACGTCCCTTTGGAGGGCAGTCTAAAAATTTTGGCGGAGCGCAAGCGACCAGAACTTGTGCGGCAGCGGATAGAACGGGGCATGCATTGCTCCACACGCTCTATCAAAAAAATCTAGAAGCCAAGACTACTTTCTTTTCAGAGTGGTATGCATTAGATCTCATTGCCAATAAAGAGGGTCACATTGCGGGGATAACGGCTCTCAATATTGAAACGGGTGGGGCCGCGGCATTTCAGTCCAAAGCGGTTGTTTTAGCAACTGGGGGAGCAGGGCGAATTTATCGGTCCACGACCAATGCACTGATTAATACGGGAGATGGTTTGGGTATGGCGTTGCGAGCGGGGTTCCCCTTGCAAGATATGGAGATGTGGCAGTTTCATCCTACTGGGGTTGCAGGGGTTGGATGTCTTATCACCGAAGGAGTACGCGGAGAGGGCGGGTATCTTATCAATGGGCAAGGGGAGCGATTTATGGAACGGTATGCTCCCAATGCTAAGGATTTAGCCAGCCGAGATGTGATCTCACGTGCCATAACCATTGAACTCTTAGAAGGCCGTGGCTGTGGTCCACAAAAAGATCATGTATTACTTAAACTCGACCACTTAGGGGAAGAAACCATTCAATCCAAGCTTCCCGGTATTCGAGAATTAGCCCAGACATTCGCGCATGTTGATCCCATTCATGATCCTATTCCTGTTGTTCCCACCTCTCATTACATGATGGGGGGTATTCCAACCGACAAGTACGGTCAAGTACTCACGGTAGAAAAAGAAGGACAAGAGAGAAAAGTCGATGGGCTTTATGCAGTGGGTGAGTGTGCTTGTGTATCCGTGCATGGAGCTAACCGCTTAGGAGGAAACTCTCTACTCGATTTAGTGGTGTTTGGTAAAGCAGCAGGTACTCATATTTTGCAAACGTTTAAAAATACACATGGGCCATTTGTTTCGTTTTCTGAGGAAAATGTTTCTAAAAGCTTTGCACGGTTAAATCGTTGGAATAATTCAGAAGGGGATGAAACCGTGGAAGGAGTTCAGCGCGAGCTGCAGGATATCATGCAAAGCCACTTTGGTGTGTTTAGAAAAGAGTCCCATATGCAAAAAGGATTAGACGCGTTGCTTGGCTTGCGCGAGCGTGTAGGGCGTATAAGGCTCCGGGATAAAAGTCAAACCTTTAATACCGCGCGCATTGAAGCCTTAGAGTTTGATAACTTAATGGCGGTTGCTTTGGCAACGGCGCATTCTGCCTTATGTCGAAAAGAAAGTCGTGGCGCGCATTCAAGAGATGATTATCCTAAAAGAGACGATGTCAATTGGCTAAAGCATATTGTCTATGCAGAAGGGAAGCGACTGTGTTTTAGATCTGTCAATGATAAACCACAAACGGTTTCTCCTTTTTTACCTAAGGCGAGGAGTTACTGAATTCCATTCCATTCCCCGAATTGAAAAAACAGAAAAGAGGGGCGACAGGGCAGTTAGCAGACGGTTTTTTGCAGTTTCTTCCCATACAAAAGGTTTCAGAGTTTTGTCTAGAACGGTGTCGGTTTGGGCCGCCTGTAAGTGGTAGTGGGTCACGCCATAAATCGAGAGTTCTTTTGCAATGAGAAGAAGTTCCGTTTCTTGTAATAGCTCTCCATGAACGGTCGTTCGGCACTCAAAAGGAACTTTGCTTTTTAAAAGAATTTCTAAGCTTTTCCGAGCGTTTATACCTCCGCGTTTATTCCCGGTCACTCGCTCATACTGATCAAAGGGTGCTTTAATATCCAATCCTACCCAATCCAAAAATGGTAATATTCGGCTCAGCTGCTTCGGATAAGCACCACTCGTGTGAAGAGCGGCTAGAAACCCTAGTTCTTTTACAGCCAAAATGGCAGGCAATAAAGCTTTTTGGAAGGTGGGTTCGCCTCCGCTAAACACAACGGCATCTAATAATGTACGCCTTTTATTTAAAAAATCCTTAATGAAGGCCCAAGAGTAAATTTTAGATTTTTCTGGAATGACAGGTGGGATAAGATGCGAATTATAACAATACCGACAAGCCCATGGGCACCCTTGGCAGAATATAACCGCTGCGAGGTGTTCGGGGTAATCAATGGTAGTGAACTTAACGAGTCCACCGATTTTTAAATCATTGGCGCCTTTCTGCTCTACAAGGTTTTTTAACATTTAGAGTATCCTTGCTCTAGCATAACAAAAAAAGCGTAACTCCAATGAATGGTGGGGAAGTGCGTAGGGTGGACGAAGCTATAGCATTTTTTGCGAGCGGTCCACCATGGAATAGGATAGGCTTTGTTTTAGCATTTGGATAAATGAGCATAAGGCCGGAACGGCACTCATCATGAATGAAGATCTGCTTTTCCTGACTTCGAGGGTTTTTAAAGCTAACTCTTTGAAAAGCCTCGAAGTTTAGAAAATAAATTACAAGGGGGTAGGTGAACGCTTACGTGTATTTACGTTCCAAAACGAAAGTGGACCACGTCGCCTTCTTGAACTTTGTAATCTTTGCCTTCTAAGTGCCATTTGCCGGCGTCTTTAGCACCCTGTTCCCCCTTGTAATGCACAAAGTCTTCATAATGGATGACTTCAGCACGAATAAATCCCTTTTCAAAATCGCTGTGAATTGTGCCGGCAGCAACAGGGGCCGTGCTCCCATGTGGAACCGTCCATGCGCGGACTTCTTTAGGCCCAGCGGTAAAGAACGTTTGAAGATGAAGCAAATGATAACCTGCCCTAATCAGTTGGGTAATTTTAGGTTCTTCTGATTGTAGGGAAGACAAAAAAACACGCCTGTCTTCTGGGGAGAGATCAGCAAATTCAGCTTCCCATTGAAGGGAAAGGGGAATGACCGCTGTGTTTTCTTGTTCAGCACATTTTTGAATGGCCTGTAGCCATTCCGAGTTCTCGTTCGTTTCATCCACATTGGCGACGTAGAGAAGAGGTTTACCAGTTAATAGCGAAAATTGTGCAAACAAAGGAAACGTTTCATGGGTTGTCGGGAAAAGACGAGCGGGCTTGCCAGAACTTAAATGCTGTTCTAGATTTTTAAGAAGGTCATATTCAAGTTGTATGAGTTTGTCCCCAGCCTTTATTTTTTTAGAGAGCTTTTCTCGCCTTTTTTGTATGGATTCGAGATCAGCTAATATCAGTTCGGTATTAATGATTTCAATGTCTCGCATAGGGGAGACAGAGCCTGAAACATGGATGACGTCCTTATCCCCAAAACAGCGGACCACATGAAAAATAGCATCGGTTTCACGAATATGAGCAAGAAACTGATTGCCTAAGCCTTCACCCTCTGAAGCGCCTTTGACTAACCCTGCAATATCGACAAACCGAATGGTGGTGGGGACAATGCTCTCTGGGTGTACGATTGTGCTTAAGATCTCTAATCGGGGATCAGGAACAGAAACAATTCCAACATTTGGATCCTTCGTGCAAAAAGGATAATTCAAAGCGGGAACGTCCGCTTTGGTTAAAGCGTTGAAGAGCGTCGATTTACCTACATTGGGTAAACCGACAATGCCACATTGAAATCCCATAAAAAGAAGTGCTTAGTGCTTAGTGGTTAGTGACATGAATGCAAAACTTGCATCACCTTTGGCCACTCACCTTGAATCATTTGAGGAACGAGGTCAACTGCTTTTTGTAAAGCTAAGGTAATTTCAGCCTTTTCAGGTTTAGAAGGAGAATGGAGTACGTAAGAAGTCACTTTACTTTTATCACCCGGATGCCCTATCCCAATGCGAAGGCGCCAAAATTCTTTTTCCTGGTGTAAACTGGCCAGGATGCTTTTGAGGCCGTTATGCCCTGCAGCCCCTCCGCCTTGTTTGACTCGAATCACACCGGGCGGAAAGTCAAGTTCATCATGCACCACTAAAATTTCTTCCGGGAGAAGAGAATAATAGTTCACGAAAGCGGTAACTGCTTTACCGCTTTCGTTCATAAAAGTTGATGGGGTGAGTAGCCAACAAGAGGAAGTTTGATAAGAATAACGTGCAAGTTGTGAAAAAAATTTTGTTTCGAGATGAAGGGCGAGTTTTTGATGTTGCACCAGGGCTTGAATAAACCATTGTCCAACATTATGCCGGGTATCTTGGTATGTGGGCCCTGGATTACCAAGACCTACTATCAATTTTAAAGAAGACACTGCCTTCTAATCCCTAATCCCTAATCCCTAACCCCTATTCTTCTCCTCTTTCCCCCCTTTCTTAACTTCAGCCTCCGCTCCCGCTTCCGGCGCCTTCTGCGCGCTTGCAGGAACAGTACCTGCCTCAGGTACCTCGGCTTCGGCTACAACTTTTACTTCCTCAACTTCTTCCTTCGGTTTTTGTATGCTCACAACAGAGCGATTGTCTCCATGGCTTAGGGCGATACTTTCTACGCCCTTTGGCATCGACAACTGTGAGAGGTGGAGGGATTGGTTCAAGTGTAATGCTGTGATGTCCACTTCAATGTAGGAAGGCAAATCAGCCGGCAAACACAATATTTCAATTTCATTCATCTGGCGAGTCAAAATACCCCCTTCAAGTTGGATCCCAGGCGCTTTCCCTTCTCCCATGATATGGATGGGAACGTTCATGTGTAATTTTTCCGTTTCACTGATCTGCTGGAAATCAACGTGCAAAATTTTGGGTCTATAAGGATGCCGTTGTATCTCTTTGAGTACGACTTTTTCAGTTTTCTCTTGTCCTTCAAGGCGAAGCGTTATGATATGACTAAAAAAGGCTTCGTTTTCTAATGCCTTTTGGAGGGTTTTGTGTTCTAGAACGATTGCTGTACTGGTACGATCCCTTCCATAGACAATGCCGGGAACAAAGTTTTGTTGGCGCAAGCGCCGATTAGGCCCTCTGCCCTGTGAAGTGCGAATAGAGGCTTGGATGGTAAAGAGTTCAGTCATGACGATTTTCCTCAAACATAGAACTAATTGAAACCGCTTTGCTAATTCTTCGAATGGATTCTGCAAGCACTGGAGAAAGGGTGAGCTGCCGAATCCGTCTACAGTGTTGTGCACTCTGAGAAAGTAGAATGGTATCGGTGACAACCACTTCGTCTAATTCAGAAGATTCAATATTCGTAATCGCAGAGCCGGATAAAACCGGATGGGTACAATAGCCTATTACTTTTTTAGCGCCATTTTCTTTAAGCGCATGGGCTGCTTTGCATAAGGTGCCTGCGGTGTCTACCATATCGTCGACCATAATGCAGGTTTTATCCTTGATCTCTCCGATGATATTGGCGACCTGTGCGTTGTTGGGTGTCGGTCTCCGCTTTTCTATAATCGCCAAGTCCGCATCATTCAGACGCTTTGCAATCGCACGGGCGCGAACAACGCCCCCTACATCGGGGGATACGATGACAATATTAGGATATTTTTGCTGTTTGATGTCCTCAATCAATACCAGGCTACCGTAAATATTATCGACGGGTATATTAAAAAAACCCTGAATTTGTTCGGCATGCAAATCGACGGTTAAAACACGGTCAATGCCGACCATCGTGAACATATCCGAGACTACTTTTGCGCTAATCGGCACTCGCGCAGAATAAACGCGTCTGTCTTGTCTGGCGTAACCATAATAAGGAACAACAGCCGTGATACGGGAAGCAGAGGCTCTGTGGAGAGCATCCGCCATCAAAATGAGCTCCATTAAATGGTCGTTCGTGGGGTGAGAAGTCGATTGAATAATAAAGACGTCCTTCCCGCGAACGTTTTCTTTAATTTCCACAAGAGTTTCCCCATCGCTAAACTTGCTGACAAGGGCACTGCCTAGCGGAATAGAAAGGCAATTCGCCACCTTTTGAGCAAGTGGGCGATTAGAGTTACCTGTAAACACCATTACATCAGTCATGAAAATTTGCCCTATAATAAAATATGGCTGGGCTGCCAGGATTCGAACCTGGGAGTGCGAGGTTCAAAGCCTCGTGCCTTACCGCTTGGCGACAGCCCAGTAAGAAGTGGTTAGTGGTAACACCGGCGACCGGTTCAGCCCTTTTGCCACGAATATACTATATATCATCCCCTTGAGCGCGCGGGCGACTTGTTTTGCTTCTTTTTGAATAGGAAAACTCGCAAATACCGCACTTCCTGTTCCAGTCATCCGAGCAGGCGCGTATCGTGATAAATGCTGCAGCGCGTCTCTCACTTCCGAGTTTAATTGACACACGAGCGGCTCACAATCATTCTGTCCCATGCTGGGATGAAACTTGCGTATTGTGAGGACTTCCGTATTGCGTGTCAATTGTGGATGGTGGTATATGTCTTTTGTTTGGATGTGTACGCGAGGAACACAGATCACAAACCAGGGTTCTGGGATATCCAATGGATAAAGACATTCTCCAATACCTTCTACCCAAGCGGTGGTACCCTTTACAAAAAAAGGCACGTCTGCACCCAGAGTGCTTCCGATTTTTAACAACTCATGGGAAGGTAGGTGAAGTTTCCAAAGCGTGTTGAGAGCGAGCAAAGTAGTTGCTGCATTGGAACTTCCCCCTCCAAGACCCGCGCCTAATGGAATTCTTTTTTTGAGTGTTATCCTGGCGCCTCGTCGCATTTTCCCAATAGCTCGGAGTGCATAAGCAGCTTTTAAAATAAGATTGTCAGGGCCTTGAAGCGCCGGATGGTCCGTTGAAAGAATAATGGAATCGTCGTCGTGCGTTTTGAACGTCAGCGTATCGCTAAAGTCTAAAAATTGCATTACGCTCTGCAGAAGGTGATAGCCGTCTTTGCGCCGTCCTACAATATGTAAAAAAAGATTGAGTTTAGCCGGTGATGGGAGCGTAAGCATGTCTGAGAGTATGGATGGGGGCTCGTTCAAAAAGTTCAAACGGAATTTCAAACAAAAATTGAGAAGGACGTGCTTCTATTGTTTTGCCGGCAAACCAGCGTTTTGTTGAGCAGGTTAAGAAAAGGCGTTGCTTGGCACGCGTTAAAGCCACATAACAGAGCCTTCTTTCTTCTTCGAGAAGACGAGGATCTTCTAAAGATTTCGCATGCGGAAAGAGCCGGTCTTCTAAACCCGAGACAAATACAAAAGCAAATTCTAGCCCTTTTGCAGCATGAACAGTCATTAAGTGAACGGCTTCTTTTTTAGGGCTCTCGGATTCAAGATCTTGGGTTTCTGATTGAAGAGCGACTTCTGACAGAAAATGGGCTAAAGGAGATAAAGAATGATTCTTGTCCGAAAATCTTTTTGTACTACTCGCATAGATCAGCTCATTTAAATTATCGGCACGCATTCTGCCTTTTTCACCCGGTTCGGCATTCTGATAATATGCCACAAGAGCAGTACGATGAATGACGGTCTGAATTTGAAGAGAAAGGGAAAGTTCAACAATATTCTTATCTAACGCATCGATAAAATTTATAAATTCAGAGAGCGCCATGTGAGTTCTAGGCGACCACCTGGATTGCTCAAGTGTCGAGCGTGTCGCCTGCCAAAGCGAACAAGAATTTTCTTTGGCAAAGATTTGAAGGGTGTTTAAAGTTTTATCCCCAATTTGACGAGAGGGCACGTTGACCACTCGAAGGAAGCCAGAATCATTGTGGCGGTTCACGATAAGCTGTAAATATCCGAGCACGTCTTTAATCTCTGCTCGGGCGAAAAATTGAAGGCCGCCTCGAACGGAATAGGGTATCGAACACTCGGTGAAAGTTTGCTCCAAAATACGGGATTGCGCGTTGGACCGGTACAAAACGGACATGTCGTTGTAAGAGTGGCCTTCGCGATGTAAGGACTGAATCGCTTCGGCGATAAATCGGGCTTCATCGGTTTCGTTAAAGGCCTGATAGAATCGAATGGGTGAACCTTGGTTTTGAAGCGTCCACAGCGTTTTACCGAGCCTTGCCGTGTTTTTCCGAATTAAAGCATTAGCGGCAGAGAGAATGACTTTTGTCGAACGATAATTCTGTTCTAGCCGAATGATCTCTGCATGAGGAAAGTCTCGATTAAACTTAACAATATTTTCGATATTGGCGCCGCGCCATCCATAAATCGATTGGTCATCATCGCCCACTGCAAACAGGTTATTCTCTTTTCCTGCAAGACATTTAAGCCATCTATACTGGAGGGTGTTGGTATCTTGGAATTCATCTACCAACAGGTGATGAAATCGACTTTGAAGGTGCTGACAAACCAGGGGATTTTTTTCCAGGAGTTCAAGGGTTCTAAGTAAAAGTTCGGTAAAATCAACCAGCTCTGATTTTTCGCATGTCCGTTCATAAGCGCCATAAAGCGACACAAGCGCTTGTTCTTTATAGGTGTGCTTTTCGAGTGTGACTCTGTGCGACCGAATACCTGCTTCTTTCTGCATATTAATAAAATAAGCTGCAGAGTGAGGTGGAACTTGTTTTTCATCGAGGCGGGCTTCTTTTAGGAGGCGTTTGATAAGACGAAGTTGATCTCGCGCGTCCAAAATTTGAAAGTGTGGAGAAAGTCCCGCTTCATGAGTGTATTGTCTAAGCATACGATGACATAACCCGTGGAAGGTCCCTAACCAAATTCGATGGGTGGGAAGCTGGGTTATCGCCTCAATACGTTCTCGCATCTCTTCGGCGGCTTTATTCGTAAAAGTTACCGCAAGTAAGGCGTTTGGCGAGACACCTTGCACAAGTAGCCAGGCCATGCGATGCACTAAAACTTTAGTTTTCCCACTTCCGGCGCCTGCAAGGATTAAAGCATGCTGGGCGCTTGTTATCACCGCTTGATGTTGCGGGGGGTTTAGGGAACTTAATAGGATGTGCGCATCTGACATGGTACCTGTATTGTATCGTGAAGAATGAGGACCTTGTCTATTTTTCTTGATGGACCCTAAGCAACGGCAGCTAGACCTTTTCGTTCTATCAAGTTGAGCAGTTTAAGAGACGTGCCAACAGGATGTTTTTCACCCGTTTCCCACTTTTTAACCGTAGATGGGCTTGAGTTTAAATACATTGCAAAAACAGATTGGCTGACTTTTTCTCGCAAACGAAGCCGCTTAATTTCACGAGGCTTCATGTCATGCACTGGCGTTAAGCGCATTGCATCAAACGTACGCATCGTTTCAACACCCATTAAACCAGCATCATATAGCCCTTTTGCTGTCTCATGTACGACATCCATGATAGATTTTTTCATGACACCACCTCTATCAGTTCACCTGCTTTTTTTGCCTGTTCAATCTCCGTTTGCCCATAACTAAAATAAACATTAGCCAATGCTTTTAGCCATTCCTTTTCTTTTCCAGTTATATTGTCCTTTTCGTTCTTTGCGAATCCGTAAATAAAGATGGACAGTGGGATCCTTTCCATAATTTAATATACCACAAAGTGATCTGATCTACACAATCAGGTTCGCCAAAGTCAATCAACCCTGTTTTCTTTTTGATTTGTGCAACATTTTCACTCTTGATAAACTGTTTGCCTTTGGTCTTAAACAGGAATGGAGAGTGTTATGAACAAGCAGGAACTTAAAACGACGGCTTTGTCTCTCGTACAAAAAGGAAAGGGGCTGTTAGCTGCAGATGAAAGCACAGCAACGGTTGCTAAACGCTTTGCAACCATTTCTCTCGAATGTACAGAGGAAACACGCAGGGCTTATCGAAGTCTTTTATTAGATCCCTCGGGATTGGAAAAATTTATAAGCGGCGTCATCTTGTATGAAGAAACACTCCGTCAAGAAAACGAACAGGGCGTTCTCTTTCCAGAACTTCTTAAAAAGAAGGGAATTATCCCGGGTATTAAAGTTGATAAAGGTGCTAAAGATTTAGCAGGGTTTCCAGGCGATACCATTACCGAAGGACTGGATGGTCTTAGGGAACGAATAGCCGAATATAAAATTTTAGGAGCTCGGTTTGCAAAGTGGAGAGCGGTGATTGCTATTTCGGGCCATCACAATCCGAGTTGCACAACCATTCAAGCGAATGCGCATGCTTTGGCGCGTTATGCAGCCCTGTGCCAAGAAGGAGGTTTGGTACCTATTGTAGAGCCAGAGGTTCTGATGGATGGAGATCACACAATAGAGCGATGTGAGGAAGTTACAGGATGGGTTTGGCACGCTCTATTTAGAGAACTTGCCGTGCAACGAGTCTATTATGAAGGTTTATTGCTTAAAGCCAGCATGGTAGCGTCTGGCAAAGCATGCCCCAAACAGGCTTCTGTCCAAGACGTGGCAGAGAAAACCGTCACTTTGCTCAAAGCTTGTGTGCCTGCTTTAATTCCAGGAGTCGTCTTTTTATCAGGAGGACAACCGTCTGTGCGGGCAACCGAACATTTGAATGCGATGAACCGTTTAGGCAGTGCGCCATGGGTTTTAAGTTTTTCTTACGCAAGAGCCTTGCAAGAACCTGCTCTTTTAGCTTGGAGAGGACAGAAAGAAAATCTTAAAATAGCCCGTGAAGCTTTGCTTGACCGGGCAAAAAAGAATAGCGCGGCGTGTTTAGGAGAGTATAACGGAGAACTGTGAAATTAATTTACACTCCGCATTTGAATTGTCCCCATCGTCTAGAGGCCTAGGACTTTACCCTCTCAAGGTGAAAACAGGGGTTCGAATCCCCTTGGGGACGCCACTAGCTTTGTAGGTCAGCTTGCTAAAGCGGGCAAGCAGCTGACGGTGAGCGAAGCTGTCGAATTTCATTTTGTCGGATTCTGCGCTCAAGCTTGAATCCGACCTACAAAACTGTCATGAGAGCAGAAGGCTGCCATCCAGTTCTTATAATCTGGAGTCAGCCTTGAATGGATACCAAAACTTGCGCTATAAATGAGAAAAGAATAACATTTCCGCTCTATTTTTTGTTCCATTGGAAGGAACTGCCAAAAGTAGTTCTAACCAATGAATACTATATCTTCATACAATATTTCGACCATCTCCAGCGATATAAAAGTTGAAATTCAGAGACTGGAAGGCCAAGTTGATTTGTTTTGGGGTATAGAATTTCCTTTGTATAAAAAATATGGGCTTTGCAATGACTTAACTATTTTGGAAGTTGGGTCGGGGCCTGGGTTTTTATCCAATAAACTCCTATCAAATCTGAATAACATTTCCTTATACTCTTTGGACATCGACCCTCTTTTAATTGAATTTGCACACAAAAATAGAATTCAATACTCCAGCAAGCATGAAATTATTAAAGGCTCCCTCACAAACTGCTGCTTTAGTAATGACTTTTTTGACGTCGCCATTGTCAGATTAGTCCTTGAACATCTCCCAGATCCCATTGCTGCCATAAAAGAAGTATCTCGCGTGTTAAGACCAAACGGTAAAGTTTTTATCATTGATAATGATTTCAGTGTACATCTAATAACCTACCCTCCCATTAAAGAGCTCGAAAGATTTTACGATGCATATTGCAAGGCAAGAACAGAACAGGGTGGTCACCCCATGTTAGGTAGAAAATTACCAACTATTCTTAGGTTGGCGGGCTATTCCCTGGAGGGATTTGAATCATTATGCGCACATAGTGAATGTATAGGAGAAAGTGCATTTAAAAAGTCAGAGGGTTTTGGTATAGCCGTCAAATTGGTTCAAGAAGGGTATCTCACAAGCCAAGATTTTTATGACATGGTCAAGGCATGGAGAAATATGACGAACACCAACGACCATGGAATGATGAGGCAGTTGTTTATGGCTGTTGGAAGAAAACCAACATGAAAAAAGATATTTTAAAAGGCAACATATTAAAAATAATTTTTGAAATAAAACAGGCAGATAGCAGTAACTGTCCATCTAACATTAGCTTAGATGCTACATTTTTTGAGTTGGGTTTGGACTCATTAAACATGGTTGCTTTAATAGAAGCCTTGAGCAACCATTTTGGCAAAGAATTAAATATTTCTTTACTGTTCGATAGTAACAGCAACACCATCAACAAATTGGCAAACCATCTCTACCAAAATATAACTAATCTCAAGCCTGAATCTGATGTCGCAAAAATTTTTTAATTATTTTGATTTATCAACTCCACTTGGCCAGTTTCACTCCGCTTTTTTGGAAAGCCATCGCCAGTTTTTGTTAGAAACCCCTTATAATTCTGCCTATGCTTTTTATCACCAATATATTTCACCTTCTGTCCCAGGTAATCTGGGGAACAATTGTATTGCCCTGTCAATTTTAGCCAGAAAGTTATTCTGTAAACCCCATAATAAGTACTTGTACCTTGTCTCTGGAAGACATCACCCCCTTCTTTACCACGAAGAAGAAACAGGCAATTTAATATTTTTAGATCCATACCTCATGCATCAATACCCTATTTGCATGAATCAAATATTCAATAACTCCAACAAAGTATTTGATTACCCTGTTTTCCCAGTAGGAGAAAATAATCGCATGCAACTGTCGTTCAACCCCACTCTACAGTGTATACATCAGACCAAATTTCTTTCTAATGGTACAATTAAATTTAACTATTACCTAAATGATGCTGTTTACTCTGATCCAAATCCTTACGAGGAAAAGTTACTCTATCATAATGAACAAGATACGCTCTCAATCAGAGTTATCGATGCGTCCCTTAAGCACACTGTACATTTAGTATGCGTATTAAAAACAGCGCTTATAAATCCAAAAAATCATCAACTCTATACCATTTGCAATGGAATCATATCGCAAGAAAGACAGGAAGGTTTTTCAAACGATTTAAAAACCATCGCAAAAACCGTGAATCTCACCCCAAAAGAGATAATTCATTTCTTCAAAAAGTCTGTTGTTGCTTATATGGCCAATCTTCCACATGATTTGAAGTTCGAAAGAGAACCAAACTCTAACCCCTCCAATTTATAAGAATGAACAATAGATATGAGCTTATTTTTTTTGATGCGGATGAAACGTTGTACGATTATAAAAAATGTGAGGAAACCGCTTTTCATCTCACCTTACAAGAATTCAACATCTTGGGGGGAAAGAAACGCCATTTGATCTATGAAGGGTATATGAAAATCAATGCGGAATTGTGGAATCAATACCACCAGGGCAGGATAAAGAAAGAACACGTTTTAAAGGAAAGATGGAATATCTTATTTCAACAATTTGCCTTGAAACTCGACGGCCATAGTTTTGGAGAACAATATCTATATCATCTATCTAATCAGAGCTTTTTAATAAAAAACGCTGAGGAAGTCACTCAACAGTTATCACGGTATTGCAAATTAGCCATTATTACGAATGGTGTTTCGAATGTACATCGTAAGAGACTTGAAACTTTGTCTCTGCAACCTTTCATTTCTAACATTGTTATTTCGGGCGACCATGCACACGATTCTAATTTTCGGAAACCATACTATAAAATTTTTGAATTCGCCCATTTTCAAACGGCAGCAAACGTTCCAATTTATAAGATTTTGATGGTTGGAGATACTTTAAATAGCGACATTGCTGGAGGAATCAATTATAAAGTTGATACTTGTTGGTTTAACCCCACAAAACAAGTGAACCAATCTGATGTTATTCCAACTTATGAAATAGAAGATCTGAAAGATTTAATAAATATTGTTATAGGTGAAACTACATGAAAACCATTGAATCCATGCTTATTTCTATTTTCCATAAAGAAGGAATGGACCGCATTATTGAACTTCTTAAGAAAACCAACATTAAAATATATTCTACTGGAGGTACTTTTCTATTTTTAAAATCAAAAGATTTGAAAGTGACTAACATTGAAGAAGTGACGGGCTATCCTCCTATTCTGAGTGGTCGTGTAAAAACCCTCCATCCAAAAATATTAGGTGGTATTGTTGCAGAAAGAATTGATTCACACATCAAAGAATTAAATCAGTATGCTATCCCCAGGATTGATTGTGTTGTGGTTGACTTATATCCATTCGAGGAAACCCAAAAAATCACCCACAATGAGGATGCATTAATAGAAAAAATTGATATTGGCGGAATTTCTCTCATCAGAGCAGCCGCAAAGAATTATAAAAATGTTGTTGTTATCCCATCAAAAAAACAATATCCAATACTAGAAAGAATATTAGAGAACGGAGGAATGAGTAAACGAATACCTAGAAAACAATTGGGCCTCGCGGCTTTTAGAGTCGCTGCTCAATATGACACTGCTATTTCAAATTTTTACAATGAGGAATTGTGCTCTCCTCAAGTCGAATCTGTGTAGTAACATTGGTATTCTAGGAGCGCAGGGGACAAATGCGAGTAGCAGGCAGCAGAAAATACACAGTAAACCACCCATCAGTGAGGGATTACATAAAAGGAGCAGACGCCGGTGAACACCAATACCATTCCCTTCTCAGAACTTCGATTAAAAGACATCCCTATTGTAGGAGGTAAGAATGCCTCACTGGGGGAAATGATTGCCCATTTTACTGTGCTCGGCATCAACGTGCCGGATGGGTTCGCAACCACTGCTTCTGCCTATAGAGCCTTTCTATCTCAAGGGGGGCTTAAGCTTAAAATTGACTCACTACTGGCTACTCTTGACAGTGAGGATATCCCTCTCCTCAAAGCAAAAAGCAAGCAAATCCGAAATGCGATCCGGGAAACGCCCTTGCAACCTGATTTGGAAGCCGATATTCGAAATGCTTTTGCCACGCTTGCTGAAGGCAAAGACATTTCTGTTGCCGTCCGCTCATCTGCAACAGCGGAGGACTTGCCCGAAGCTTCTTTTGCAGGCCAACAAGAAACCGTGCTCAATGTACGGGGTATTAAGAATGTTTTACTTGCTGTCCAAGAAGTTTTCGCTTCTCTTTTTACGGAACGTGCTATTAGCTACCGTGTTCATAAAGGATTTTCTCATTCGGACGTGGCGCTTTCTGTTGGAATTCAGCATATGGTTCGCAGTGATAAAGGCGCAAGCGGAGTTATGTTCACGCTGGACACGGAATCCGGTTTTGACCAAGTGGTACTGATTACGTCAAGTTATGGTCTAGGGGAAACGGTTGTACAAGGCACCGTAAACCCCGATGAGTTTTATGTGTATAAACCTTCGCTTCGTGCGGGGAAGTTTGCCATTTTGAAGCGGGGTCTAGGGACTAAAGCCATCAAAATGATATATGCCAATACTCATCACACGGTCAAAACAGTGAAGGTTCAAACTTCCGACCGGCAGCGGTTTTCTCTGACCGATGAGGATGTTCATAAGCTTACAACAAACGCGCTTATCATCGAAGACCATTATAAAAGACCTATGGATATTGAATGGGCTCGCGATGGGGAAACGGGCAAACTCTATATTTTGCAAGCAAGGCCTGAAACCGTCAAAAGTCGTCAAAAAAAGCAAATTTTAGAACGCTATCATTTAAAAGAAAAAGGAACGGTGAAAGTTACGGGGAGAAGTATTGGGCAAAAAATTGCCTGTGGGCCCGTTAAGATCGTCCCTCATTTGAAGGATATTCATAAAGTTGAGGTGGGGGATGTTTTAGTGACGGACATGACCGATCCAGACTGGGAGCCCATCATGCGACGTGCGTCGGCCATTGTCACGAACAGGGGAGGGCGCACGTGTCATGCGGCTATTATCGCTAGGGAACTTGGGATTGCTGCCATTGTTGGCTGTGGTAATGCTACGGAAATTTTGCAGGAAGGTGAGTGGGTGACGGTTTCCTGTGCGGAAGGGGAAACGGGATCTATCTATGGGGGGAAGCTTCCATTTGAACGAACCGAGCAGAGTCTTGAACGCATGCCCAAGCTTCCCTTTAAGATTATGATGAACGTCGGTAACCCAGAACGTGCATTTGATTTTCGGAACCTTCCACACCAAGGTGTTGGACTGGCTCGCCTTGAATTCATTATTAACCATATGATTGGAGTACATCCCAAGGCGCTCCTTAATTTTTCGACGCTTGCTAAGTCGCTTCAACAGAAAATTCGTAAAAAGATCTCGGGTTATGCAGATCCCGTTCGATTTTATGTGGAAAGATTATCAGAAGGCATTGCAACCATCACAGCGGCTTTTGCTCCAGAGCGGGTCATCGTACGGCTTTCGGATTTCAAGTCCAATGAGTATGCGAATCTTTTAGGGGGTAAGGACTATGAGCCGCATGAGGATAATCCCATGTTGGGGTGGAGGGGGGCGTGTCGCTATGTGTCTTCCAGTTTTCAAGACTGTTTTGCTTTAGAGTGCGAAGCCATTCGCAAAGTTAGAAATGACATGGGGTTAACCAACTGTGAAGTTATGATCCCTTTTGTAAGAACGGTTGCTGAAGCTAAACAGGTGGTCGACCTATTGCAAGCAAACGGTTTGAAGCGAGGCGAAAATGGGCTCAAAATCATTATGATGTGTGAAATCCCATCGAATGCTTTATTGGCGGAAGAGTTTCTTCAATATTTTGATGGCTTTTCGATTGGCTCTAATGATCTCACCCAGCTCACTTTAGGGTTGGATAGAGATTCTGGGCTCATTGCGCATTTATTTGATGAGCGTGACAAGGCGGTCAAAGCTTTGCTACACCCAGCCATTCGAACCTGCAAAAAGTTAGGTAAATCCATAGGCATTTGTGGGCAAGGCCCTTCTGATCACCTAGATTTTGCACAGTGGCTGATGGAAGAAGGCATTGACAGCGTTTCACTCAATCCGGATTCCATACTTGAAACGTGGTTGTTTTTGGCGAGTCATTTATCACAATGAAGGGATATGCGCTCCTTCGGCGACTTTTATTTACCCTTCCTCCTGAACTAGCCTCTTGTGTTGCTCTAGAAACGCTTCGGTTTTTAAAATTTTTATCTATTGTCAAACTCAATGAGCGCCCTATTCAAGTGATGGGAATGACTTTTCCGAATTCTGTAGGGACAGCAGCAGGGCTCGATAAAAATGGAGATTATATTGATGCTTTAGCTTCTTTAGGATTTGGTTTTTTAGAAGTGGGTACGGTGACGCCTTTGCCACAACTGGGGAATGTTAAGCCTCGCTTATTTCGATTACCAGAACACGAAGCCCTTATCAATCGAATGGGGTTTAATAACAAGGGGGTTGATTATCTCGTAGAGCGCATTCGGGCAGCTCATTTTAAGGGTATTGTAGGAGTCAATATTGGCAAAAATGCGGCGACGCCTTTAGCAAACGCGGTGGAAGACTATTTAATTTGTTTTCGAAAAGTTTATTCCCATGCTTCTTATGTGGTTGTGAATGTTTCTTCTCCCAATACAAAGGGTCTTCGAGAGCTTCAATTTGGACAACCTTTTTTAAGTTTGCTGTCTATTTTAAAAGCCGAACAAAAGTGCTTGTGGCAAGCAACCAGGCACTACACGCCTTTAGTTGTTAAAATTTCTCCTGATCTTTCTCCCGTTCATCTCGCGGAAATAGCGGAAATATTATTGGATGTTCAAATAGATGGTGTGATTGCAACGAACACAACCACAAAGCGGGAGGGCGTAGAACAACATCCACTGGCCAAAGAAGAAGGGGGGGTAAGTGGTTCCCCGCTCTTTTCTCAAACACTTATGGTCATACGCACTCTTTCCAGGCTCTTGAAAGGAAATGTTCCGATTATTGCCTGTGGAGGAATTATGACTTCGATGGAAGCAGAGCAATGCTTTTCAGCAGGCGCCAGCCTCGTGCAAATTTATACAGGGCTGGTTTATCGAGGACCTTCTTTGATAAAAGATATTGTAATGCCTCACTGATCTGTGCTAAAAATACGTCCTGCATTTTTTCCGATTTAATTTTCCACCTCATTCGTCGAACCCTATCAAATGAGGGAACCAAAGGGAGGTGGTTTGGTTCTCACAATTCAATACGTTCTGCGGCCTCAGCTTATTGCTGAGGATAAAGCGCAGGACTGACGGCTGGCCATTTCAATGTTTCTTGTTCACTTACCTCTTTTCCATATCAAGGAATGGGGGTGAAGGAATATAAAGGAGTTTTTCTTTGAAAAAAATTTTTTTTTCTGAAGACTACCTCGTCTATTTGGAGGAGATTTCTACTCTCCTTCAAAAAGAAAAATATGAGGTCGAGACATGCCGCTCTGAGGAGCGGGAACAAAAATACCAAAAAGGTTATGACCTTATCATAACCAATTTAGGGGGACGGTTTCAGGGGCTTCATTGGATACAAAAAGTCCGGGAAGCTTCTGACTGGACCCCAGCGGTTTTTTTGACCGCTCATTCGTTATCTGAGGCAGAGCAGAATGAGATCTCCTTGTACGTTCAGGAGATCGTGCCCAAAACCTGTTGGAAAACCTTTCCCTTCAAGGTTTTAGAGGCAGTTCGCCGCCTCCTTCCCAAGGAGGCAGAAGGGTAAAATTTGATCTGGACCCCGCGGTCAAGCCGCGGGGCGACGTCTGAGCGGGAATTGCTGTCCACGGTCCTAATTCCTGTTTTTTTGACCCCTAACATGATATACAATCTGTTCTTCTACAAAGTAGGCACGTAGCTCAGGGGTAGAGCATCACCTTGACATGGTGGGGGTCGGTGGTTCGAAACCACTCGTGCCTACCAAGTATTGGGCACGTAGCTCAGCCGGTAGAGCGCCACTTTCACATAGTGGAGGTCGGTGGTTCGAAACCACTCGCGCCCACCACCCTTGACCTTGCAATCCATAGGAAAGCTTGTTAGCCTGCCCACCTCGACTTTCCGAGGGAAGGTAAGATGCAATCCTACTCTGAACATTCTAAAGGTTTTTTTTCGGCTCTATTTTCATCTTTATTTTGGGGCATTACTCCGCTTTACTGGAAGGCGCTTCAGTCGATTGGTGCGATGGAACTCTTAGCTCACAGAGTTATTTGGTCTGTGCTTATATTGGGACTTTTGATTTTCCTGCAACAAAACTGGCGAGCGACTTCCAAGATTTTTTCTTCACAAAAAAGCATGTGCATCTTTTCCTGCTGTGCTTTTCTTATTGCAACCAGTTGGTACATCTTTATTTGGGGTGTCAATCATAACCGTATGATAGAAACCAGCCTTGGTTTTTTTATGGTCCCATTAATCAGTGTGCTATTGGGATTTCTTTTTTTAAAAGAACGTTTACGGAGATGGCAAGTAGTTTCTATTTTTATCGCCACTCTCGGCGTGATGATTAGAATCTTCGAGTTTGGGCAATTTCCTTGGGTTGCGCTCATATTAGCCGTTACGTTTGCTTTTTATGGCCTTATGAGAAAAATAGCGCCTTTTGAATCGATCCCAGGGTTGATGCTTGAAACCGCTTTTTTAGCAATACCGGCTCTTTTTTACTTGGTTTATTTAAATTGGAATGGCATAGGAAGTTTAGGCCACTCTTCCTGGAGTATTACGCTTCTCTTAATCGGTTCTGGGTTTATCACTACCCTCCCTATGCTCGCTTACGCATACGGGGCCAAGCGGATTAAGCTTGCGACATTCGGTTTGTTGCAATTTATTTCGCCGAGCTGTCTATTTTTGCTAGGTGTTTTTTTGTATCACGAACCTTTTAGCAAAGGCATGGCAACTTCATTCGGTTTGATTTGGCTCTCCCTTTCCATCTATATTATAGATATGTTGTTACAGGGTAGATCAAAATTAACAAGAGGAGGATTCTCATGGAAAACACTTTACGGAACCGATACGGTTTCTTAAAAACCAAAACTTTTTACAACATACTTACAGGTCTTCTGGTTCTTGGAATAATTATTTATTATTTCTGTAGCCGTGTGGATATCGTTAAAACCAACGAAGTTAAATTGGTAGACAAGGATGGACAGGTTCTACTCCGCATTGCCGCGCCTTTACCCAATCCTTTAGTACAAGGGAAAAAATATGAACGTAGTCGAGTTGTCGATGGAGTTCAGTTCTTAGATAAAAATGGTAATGAAGTCGGGGGGCTTGCCGTGAATGCCGAGGAAGGGGTAGGGGGGCTTTGCTTTAACTATGAAGCGGGGGAAGCGGCTTGTTTTTACAAAGATAAAGAAGACGTTGCGCTTGATTTTTATGCCAAAAAAGAAGGAACGGAAGCCGGTAGTGGCACCAAGCGGTTTGCATTAGGGTTTTCTGGTAAAAATGACAGCTCGTTTTTAGTTTTATCCGATAAAAATGGCAAAGAACGTATTAAATTTTCAGTCGATGATGCACACGCTAAAATTCAAATGTTTGATGCCAACGGGCAAGAAACTTACACGATAGCGAATTAATTAAAAGGGTGTGGCCTCCATTCCATGTTCCGTTTACTCCAGTTGTCCGTCATCCCGGAGGAGCGCCGTCCGAGATACCTGTTATAAACCAAGCATTGTCACGGCGCGAAATCCGGGATCCAGGCGTCGCCCCGCGGCTTGACCGCGGGGTCCAGTCCTATGAATCCTGGATCCCGTGTCGCGCGCCGTGTGAGTTTCTCTCTCGAATAAACGTATCACACGGCGCTTGCACGGGATGACATCCTCTATTCTTGTAACCGGCCCTTGCGCCGGTTTGTCGTTCATTTTTTTGTAACCCTTTATTGGAAGGAGATATTCCATGAGGGGTAAAAGCTTTTTCAAAAAATACCTCACCTGGCGTTGGGTGGGGCTCGTTCTTCTCATTCTGGTCCTCGCGGCCTTGCCATTTAAAGGCTATGGGGACCGTTTTTTCTATAACCCCATTCATGGGCCTGTCCAATTTGGACTTCCCAATTATGAAGTCCAGTTCAGAAGCTTGGACGGGACCCTGCTTTCTGGGGTGGTTCTTCCGGCTTTTGGCCGCCCAAAGGCGGTCATTATTTACTTCCACGGGAGGTACGGGAATATTCAAGATCCGGAAAATTTTGATCAAATCAAGGGTTTTCCGGAATACGGGTATACCGTATTCGCCTTCGACTACCGTGGCTACGGGGAGTCAGAAGGTGAACCCTCTCGCGCAGGCATCCAACTGGATGCGAAGGCGGCTATCGAATATGCGCAACAGGCGTTTCCCCAAATCGAATGCGTCATCTTGGCGCAAAGTTTGGGAGTAAGCATTGCGCTCTCCGCCTTGGCGGAGACAGCCAACTCGGCACGGATGATCTCGGCTGTGATCTGCGAAGGGGGTTTTTACTCCTATCGCAGCATGGCCAATAGCCGGATGGGGGGAACGTGTTTCACCTACCCCTTGGCCTGGTGGTTGGTCACAAACGACCACAGCGCGGCGAATGCGCTTCGGAGGATGCCACCATACGTTTCTGTGGTGCTTTTCCACGCGAAAGGTGACACAACAGTCCCCTTCTCGGAGGGGGAGAAGCTCTTCGCCGAGTTCTCGGACAGAATCCAGTTCTGGGCTTGGGACAGCAATGTCCACCTGAATCTGGCCTCCGAGAGTATGCGGAAAGAAGTGGCCATCCACTTCGACTGCATGCTGGGGATTACGCCTCCTACGGGAGGCAAATAATCTAAAAAATAGTGGTTAGTGTTCAATCACTAACCCCTAACCCCAAAACCCTTAACCCAAACC